>JANMVO010000153.1:0-5888 GCA_031392805.1 Rhodoferax sp.
TCTGCGGGTTTACCGCGGCATCGGGACGCAACAGAATGAGCCACTGCCCTGCCTGGTTTTTCTGCATGGCGGTGGCTGGGTGATTGGCAACCTGGAAAGTCACGACCGCCTGTGTCGGCGTCTGGCCAATAAAGCGCGAATTTGTGTGGTGGCAGTTGACTACCGGCTGGCACCCGAGCATCGATTTCCGGCGGCACTGGTTGATTCGGCAGCGGCGCTGCAATGGGTCGCTGACAACGTTGCAGCTCTCGCCATTGCCCCAGGCCGAATCGCCGTAGGTGGTGACAGCGCTGGGGGTAACCTGGCTGCAGTCTTGGCATTGATGGGACGCGACGGCGCGGCACCGCGCACCATGTACCAGGCCTTGATTTATCCCGTGGTTGATTTGACGGCAGCCAACGATTCGTACCGCAGAGTCACGTCGGGCGTGCCCTTGACAGCCGCCACCATGCACTACTTCATTGACCACTACACGCCCAATGCGAGTGACCGGCTGGACTGGCGCGCCTCGCCAGCCAAGGCTGCGAGTCTGGCTGGCACACCGCCAGCCTTGGTGATGACGGTGTCCCATGATCCACTGTGCGATGAAGGTCGCGCCTATGCCCGGCGCCTGGAGGAAGATGGCGTGCGGGTCACGTCATTGCACCTCAGCGACCACATGCATGGCATGGTGATGCACGGCAAACTGGTGCAAGCCAGCAACGTGATCGTCGACTACATTGGCGCCACGATTGGTGACGCATTGCATCGCGGCAGCCCGACTATTTAGAATATTCAGTAAGCCTGATGACGCAGACACTTTATGGCGCTGACAGGCCATGCCCGCAAGCGCAGCGCTGCGGAGCATGAAGGGTATTTCACAATAACGCACCGCACCAACAGAAATTCATGAGCAACACGGATACGGCTGATTCCCAACACTTTGATGCGGTGGTCGATGCCAGGCAAGCCGCGAGTTTTCCTGCCCTATATCGGCGGCCTGGGGACTTACACCACGATCTGCGACGAGGTGGTGGCCGACGGGTATCGTGGCTTCAGGCTCGAAGCCGCCAGCCGCCAGCAACTCCAACCTCAATAGAAAATTGCCATGGCCCGATTTACTGACAGAGTGTTCCTGATTTCTGGTGGCGCGCGCGGCCTCGGACAGGCGCAGGCGCGCCGCCTGGTGGCAGAAGGTGCCCAGGTGGTCATTGGCGACGTGCGGATTGAGGAAGGTCAAAAACTGGCGACCGAGTTGGGTGCTGCCTGTACCTTCCAGCCCTTGGACGTGACAAGCGAGGTGCAGTGGCGCGATGCAGTGGCGCATGCGCAAAGGCTGGGCAACTTGAACGGACTGGTCAACAACGCTGGGGTTCTTGCCGTGCTCTCCATAGCGGAAACCGACAGCGCCGTATTTGAGCGCCTTACCCGAATCAACCAGCTCGGCACTTTTCTTGGCATGCAGGCCGTGGTTGAGGCCTTTGAGCGAACCGGCGGCGGTGCCATTGTCAACATCTCTTCCACAGCCGGTCTGCGCGCTGCGCCCAACGCGATTGCCTACACCGCCAGCAAATGGGCGGTGCGCGGCATGACCAAGGCGGCGGCGCTGGAACTTGCGGGCAAGAACATCCGTGTGAATTCCGTTCACCCCGGACCCATTGACACTGACATGTTGAAGGTCCGGGGTGAAGAAGAGAACTTGCTGCGGGCACAGCGGGTTCCGATGAAGCGTTTTGGCACCAAAGAAGAAATCGCCGGGCTGGTTCTGTTTCTGCTGTCTGATGACAGCCGATACATGACGGGCTCAGAAGTTGCGATGGATGGTGGCATCAGTTTGTAAAAAATGGAGTACAGCATGGCACGATTCACTGACAGAGTTTTCCTGATTTCTGGTGGCGCACGAGGCTTGGGCGAAGCGCAAGCACGAGGGCTTGTTGCCGAAGGTGGCAAGGTCGTCATTGGCGACGTGCTGGTTGAAGAAGGCCAGCAACTCGCGGCCGAGCTGGGGTCCGCGTGTGTTTTTCAGCACCTGGATGTCTCCAGTGAAATGGCTTGGAGCGAAGCTGTCGCCCTGGCCGAGAAAATTGGCAATTTGCACGGTCTGGTCAATAACGCAGGCGTTTACACGCCGTTGTCAATACTGGAAACCGACACCGCCCAATTTGAGCGTCACACCAAAGTCAACCAATTGGGCACCTTTCTGGGCATGCGCGCTGTTGTCCAGGCCTTTGAGCGCACTGGCAGCGGTGCCATCGTCAACATGTCGTCCACGGTGGCGTTGCGCAGCGCTCCCAACGCCATCGCCTACACCGCAACCAAATGGGCAGTGCGTGGCATGACCAAGGCGGCGGCACTGGAACTTGCCGACAAAAATATCCGGGTGAACTCGGTGCATCCTGGGCCCATTGACACCGACATGCTCAATGTGCGAACCCGGGAGGAAAACCTTCGAAGGGTTCAGCAAGTGCCGATGAAACGCCTGGGCACCAAAGAAGAGATTGCCGGGCTGGTGCTTTTTTTGCTCTCCGACGAGAGCCGCTACATGACCGGTTCCGAAGTTGCGATGGATGGCGGGGCGGCGCTTTAGATCGCTAGGGAAAACACTGATACAGAAAACCTACTCATGAACACATAAAAGCTACTGAATGGTATAATTTTTCGAAAATGAGGATTGATTTTCGATATTTAGAATATTTGTCGCAGACCAGTTTTCGGCACTATCGCCCACCAATATCGTCAATATTGCACACCACATACGAAGTGCATAACCTTTGAGACAAGATGAAAATCAAACTAACAGCAAGCGCCCCGGCCTCCAGACAAAACGGATCCGTGTCCGGGCTCAACTCCGTCGCGGGCAAATTTTCCGTGGCACTGGCGCTGGCCAGCTTCTCCATGGGAGCGATGGCGCAGTTCGAAGCCCCCGCCGACGGCGTCTACAAAGACCGCATTGACTGGGGTGTGATGATGGACTTGAGTGGCCCGGCCTCTGCGTCGCAAAGCATTTGGGCCACTGGCTTTCAGGCCTACATGCGCAAGCTCAACGAGACTGGCGGCGTCAATGGCCGCAAGATCAACGTACTGGCGGAAGACAGCCGCTTCAACCCTGCGCAGGACAAGATCAACTACGAAAAACTAGTGGGCCAGACCCCCGTGCTCGGGATCTCCGGCGTGGGCTCGTCAAGCTCCCAAGTCTCGCTGGCACCCACCATACGGGCAGGCAAAATACCGATTGTCGGCACCTACACCAGCACCAAACCGTTGTCCGAACCCGTCTCTCCATTGGTCTATGGCGGCTTTTGCGGCTACCCCCAAATGGCGCAAACGGGCGTCGGTTATTACGCCGAGCATCTCAAGCTCAAGGCGCCCAAGGTCATGGTGGTGTCTATTGAGAGCGCCGGTGGCGTCGAATACGCCCAAATGGTCGCCGCAGCAGCAGCCAAGCTGGGCGGAACGTCCAGCCTGGTGACGATGAAGGTCACTGCCGCCGACGTGACCCCGCAGGTGCTGGAAATCATTGCCCAGAAGCCTGACTTCATCACCATTTATGGTGTTCCCAACACCGCCATCCTCACTATGAAGGCGATGCAGCAATACGGCCTGAAGATCCCGGCTTTTGGCATCTCGTACCTGCTCTCACCCCAAATCTATGCCGCTATGGGGCCAGAAGCCGGCGCGAACTACAACGTGGTGAGCTGCTTCACACCCGGCGGCACCGACCAGGCACCTGGCAACCGCGAAATGATGGCGGCGGCTGACAAATTCAACCACAGTGCGATCAAGGAAGACATCAACTACGTGGCGGGTTGGGTCGTCGGCCAGATGGCCGCAGAGGCCATCGCCAAGATCGGTGCCGAGCCAACACGCGTCAAGCTGGTAGAGTCCATGAACAAGGGATTCTCGGTGGACGCCAAAGGGCTGGCCGCACCGATTACTTTCACGCCGGACAACCACACCGGACCGGTCGCGTTTCGCCTGATCGGCTATGACTTTGGTGCCAAGAAGTACAAGCCCTATGGCGAGTTCAGCGACTACCTGAAGTACACCAAGTAAATCGAAAAACGCCGACAACGCCCTGAAGCGCAATAAAAAAAACCGCAACAAAAAGCACAAGGTTCACGATGTTTGCCCAAGTCCTTTTCAGCGGCCTGGCCCTAGGCAGCATTTATGGCCTGGTGGCCTTGGGGTTCGCAGTGGTCTTCAAGGCCACCGACGTTTTCAACTTCGCACAGGGCATGTTTGTTGTCTGCGGTGCATTCTTTGCGGTGACCGCCATCACGCTGCTGGGACTGCCTTTTCCACTGGCCATTGCAGCCATCATCGGCACCTGCGCAACTTTGGGTGTGGTGATCCATGTCCTGCTGATCCAGCCGCTGGCCGGCCGGCCGATGCTGTCGGTGATCATGCTCACGATTGCCCTGTCGATCGTGCTGCGCGCGCTGATCGAAATGAGTTACGGTCCGCAAGGGCGTACGCTGGTTACGCCGTTGCCAGCGGGGATATTCCTGATTGGTGGTGTGAGGATTTCACAACTGCACTTGATCGCGGCGCTCGTCAGCTGGGCCTGCATGGCGGGCTTTGGCGCCTTCTTCAAGTTCACTTCCATCGGCTTGCTGATGCGTGCCACCGCCGACAACCATGAGGCGGCTGTCGTCTCTGGCGTGAACGTCAACGTCATGAACCGGCTCGCCTGGGCCATCGGAAGCGTTTTGGCGGGAATTGGTGGCCTGTTTTTGGGCCAACTGCAGATCGTCTCGACCGAGCTGGAAAGCATTGGCCTGCTGGCGTTGCCTGCGGTCGTCATTGGCGGCATGCAGAGTATTCCGGGGGCCATCGTTGGGGGGTTGCTGGTGGGCTTGATCGAGCAATTCGCGGCGTCCTACATCTCGCCCAAATCCAGCGACATCCTTATTTACGTTTTGTTGATGCTGATCCTGATGGTTCGCCCCTGGGGTCTGTTCGGCCAGCGCGAACTAGGCCGAGTCTGATGTCGGCTGGCACCGCCTGGCTGGCTGTCCGAATGCTTCCATGAACACATCCACACTCCGATCACCCCCCAATGTGCCCGTGATTCCGAGCAGCGGCTGGAACACGCCAGCGCGCTGGATCTGGCTGTTCGCGGCTGTCGCGCTTCTGTGCTACCTGCCGGTGGTGCTGACCGACCGCGCGGTCTTTGGCATCCGGCTCTCCAACATGCAGTTGCTCAACCTGGGCTTGAGCCAGGTCAACCTCATGCTGATCGCCATGCTCGGTGCGCTGTCACTCAACTATTTGACCGGCTGTGCCGGGTTGATCTCAATCGGGCATGCCGCGTTTTACGCCGTGGGGGCGATGACTGCCGCCATCACGGGGTCGCAGTGGGGTTGGCCCTTCCCCTTGGTGCTGCTGGCCGCAGGGCTGGCCGGGGCATTGGCCGGTCTGTTGGCGGGCCTGCCATCGCTGCGCGTGCGCGGCCTGTACTTCGTTTTGTCCACCTTCGCGGTGCACTACATCGTCGTGTTTGCGTTCCAGGAGTACCAGTTCAAATTCTTCGACGTGGTGGGCGTTCCCTATAAGCCGGTCATCCTGGGGGGCATTGACCTGAATTCGCCGATGCGCTGGTATTTCTTCCTGTTGCCACTGGTGGCGCTGGTCTACTGGGCGCTCAAGAACAGCTTGCGGTCGCGCGAGGGCCGCGCCATGATGGCCATGCGCGACCATGAACTCGCGGCCACCTCGGCCGGCATTGATGTCCGCTATCTTCGCCTCAAGGCGTTTGGCCTGAGTTCAGCCATAGCGGCCATGGCCGGTGCCCTGTACGCCTATTACTTGAGCAACGTCACCTCGGAGTTCTTCGGCATCCAGTTTGCGATCCAGTTCATCGCCATGATCATCATCGGCGGCATGGGGTCACTGCCGGGTTCTCTGGT
>JANMVO010000194.1:0-10610 GCA_031392805.1 Rhodoferax sp.
TCAACCTGGGCTTGAGCCAGGTCAATCTCATGCTGATCGCCATGCTCGGTGCGCTGTCACTCAACTACTTGACCGGCTGTGCCGGGTTGATCTCGATCGGGCATGCCGCGTTTTACGCCGTAGGGGCAATGACCGCCGCAGATACCGGATCGCAGTGGGGTTGGCCCTTCCCATTGGTGCTGCTGGCGGCTGGCCTGGCCGGGGCGCTGGCCGGCCTGCTGGCGGGCCTGCCATCGCTGCGCGTGCGCGGCCTGTACTTCGTTTTGTCCACCTTCGCGGTGCACTACATCGTGGTATTCGCGTTTCAGGAGTACCAGTTCAAATTCTTCGACGTGGTGGGCGTTCCCTATAAACCGGCCATCCTGGGGGGCATTGACCTGAACTCGCCGATGCGCTGGTATTTTTTCCTGGTGCCCGTGGTCGCTCTGGTCTACTGGGCGCTCAGGAACAGCTTGCGGTCACGCGAGGGCCGCGCCATGATGGCGATGCGCGACCATGAACTGGCGGCCACCTCGGCCGGCATTGATGTCCGCTTCCTGCGCCTCAAGGCATTTGGCCTGAGTTCAGCAATCGCTGCCATGGCGGGAGCCCTGTACGCCTATTACCTGACCAATGTTACGTCAGAGTTCTTTGGCATCCAGTTTGCAATCCAGTTCATCGCCATGATCATCATCGGCGGCATGGGGTCGCTGCCGGGCTCCTTGGTTGGCGCTGCGGTATGGCTGCTGCTGCCCTCCATTATCACCGGCTTCGCGTCCCAGGCAGGTGATTCCACGGGGTTGATGCGCGTCCTTCTGATCGACCACAAAGCCCAGCTCGTGCAAGTGATCTTCGGCATGATGGTGATCTTGCTGCTGATATTTGCACCGGGCGGCATCGCCAGCATGGGCGCCAAGTTGCGCAGTCGCCTGTCGGCCGGGCGGGAAAAATGATGGCCAGCATGCTTGAAGTCAAGGGGCTCTCGGTCGGTTACGCGCGCAAGGGCCTGGCGCTGGAAGACGTGAGCCTGTCGGTTCCCAAGGGCAGCATTGTGGCGCTGCTGGGCGCCAACGGCGCCGGCAAAACCACGCTGATCCGGGCCGTCACTGGCCTGCTGGACTTGCACCATGGGCACGTGACTCAGGGCGGCGTCCTGTTTGCGGGCAAGTCCGTGCTGGGCCTGCCCTCGCACCGCCTGGTGCGCATGGGGATGGGGCTGGTGCCGGAGGGCCGACTCATCTTCAAGCAACTCAGCGTTGAAGACAACTTGAACGTGGGCGCAGCCATCCTCCCGCGCTCGTCCGTCAGCGAACGCATGAACGCGGTGTACGAGCTTTTCCCCCGCCTGCTGGAGCGGCGGCTGCAAGCGGCTGGCTGGCTGTCGGGGGGCGAGCAGCAAATGCTTGCGCTCGGTCGCGCCCTGATCGCAAGCCCGACCCTGCTGCTGGTGGACGAACTCTCACTCGGGCTGGCGCCGTTGATTGTCAAGACAATCTACAAGCAACTGCGCGTCGTCGGAGAAACGCTGGGGACATCCATGCTTATCGTGGAACAAAACGCCCGCCTGGCGCTTGAGTTTGCCGCCACTGCCTACATCCTGGACCGTGGCCGGATTGTGCTGTCTGGCCCGGCCGCAGAGGTGGCTGCCAGCGACGCCATGAAAGAGTCCTACCTCGGCGCCAAGCGCGAATCTTCGTTGGCATCGTCGGAAGCGTCGGTAGCGTCAGTAGGGGGCGCAGCAGCCAGCGCGCCCGTCGCTGAAGCGCAATCATGACCGCGCCACTGCTTGAAGTGTCTGCACTGCTGATGCGCTTTCAGGGCATCACCGCGCTTGACAACGTGTCCTTCGCAATGGAGAGTGGCTCCATCACGTCCTTGATCGGGCCCAATGGTGCCGGCAAAACCACGCTGTTCAACTGCGTCACCGGCATGTACACGCCCACCAGCGGCAAGGTTAGCTTTGACGGTACGGACATCACGGGAGAGGCGGCCCATCTGGTGTCGCGCCACGGGATTGCCCGCACCTTCCAGAACCTGGCCCTGTTTGGCGGCCTGACGGTGCTGGAAAACCTGCTGGTGGGCACTTACCGGCAAGGCGCGTCGGGATTGCTGCAGGGTGCCTTGCGGACTCCAAGGGTACGCGCTGAGGAGCGTGCCGCAATCGCATCTGCCAACGAAGTGCTGGAGTTTCTGGGCATGCCTGACACGGCCAACGTGCTGCCGGGCGAACTGTCTTATGGCCGGCAAAAACAGGTCGAGTTCGCCCGCGCCCTGATGCAAAAAGCGCGGCTGGTGTTGCTGGATGAGCCGATGGCCGGGATGAGCGCTTCTGAAAAAAGCGCCATGACCGAATTGATCCAGCGCGTGCGCAAGCAGTATGCGATGAGCTTCCTGATTGTGGAACATGATATCCCTGTCATCATGGACATCTCAGACAAGATTGTGGTGCTGGATTTTGGTCGCAAGATTGCTGACGGAACACCACACGAAGTCCAGGCGAATGAGGCGGTCATTGCAGCCTACCTTGGTACGGACCACGCCAACACCATGGAAGCCACCCCTGCGTAAGTATCCAACTGCCGGTCACAGGCTCACATGACACTCCCATCTTCGCGATCAGCGTGACCAGCTTGTACAGGCAAGTCGTTGACCAACACCCCATTTAAACCAGACTCCAGGAGCTTCGCAATGTCTTCATCCGACGCGCGTGTTGACAGTGCGCCCCCCAGCCCCCGCCAAATACCCGCCTACGAAGCGCTGGCCCATGACATCAAGAACAGCGGGATCGAAGCAGTGTTCGGACTCATGAGCGACGACACAGCACTCTTCGTGACCACGCTTGATGCCATTGGCGTTCGCTTCTACGCGGCCCGGCACGAGAACAATGCAGTCTCGATGGCCGAAGGTTATGCTGCCGCCACCGGCAAGCTGGGGGTGGCCGTCATTGGCAGGGGCCCGGCAACCGCCAACGCCATGCACGGTGCTGCGTATGCGCAAAGAACCGGGTCGCGTGTGCTTGTCATCTTTGGCGCCAGTTCGATTGCCCATCATGCTTCTGGCGGAACTGAGCCCGACATCAAAGAGTTCAATGTGACGGGCGTGCTGGCAGCTGGGGGCATGAAAACCTATGTGGCCAGCGATGCCGAGAGCGCCCGGCGAACCCTGGCAAACGCCATCAGCGCCACCCGGCTTGGCGGTTGCGTGGCACTGCTGCTTCCCATGAACGTTCAGTTCGGGTTGGTCGAATATCCGGGACAGATTGGTGTGCAAACCCCGCCGGTTGTGACCGCTATCAAGCGCGGCGAGGCCCGTGGTCAGGCCATTGAAGCCGCATGCGCCCTGCTGGGTAAATGCCGAAAGCCTTTGTTTGTGGTGGGCTTGGGCGCGCATCGCTCAGGTGCCCGTGATGCAATTGAGCGCCTGGCAAACAAGCTGGGTGCCGTCATCGCCACCACGCTCAAGGCCAAAGACATGTTTCGCGGCTATCCCTACAACCTTGGTGTCGTCGGCTCCTTTTCACATGCGGCGGGTCGCAGGTTAATCGCTGAAGCCGACTGTATTGTGGTGTTTGGTGCAAGCGTGAACCAGCGCACCACCAGCTTTGGAACGGCGCTGCCGGTCAATGTTCCATTGATTCAGGTCGACCTTGCACACGCCAATATCGGCCGCTGGTTTCACGCAGACGTGGCATTGATCGCCGATGCGCGCGATGCCGCCGAGCAGTTGATCAAGGCCATATCTGATCGGCCCACCGCGGACAAACATTTCTACTCGCTTGAAACCCGCCAGCGCCTGGCCCATGTCGACCTGGCAAGTGAATTCGAGTCGGCCCACACACCTCGCACCATGGACCCACGTGCCTTGGCAATGGTGCTTGACCAACTGCTGCCAAAAAACCGGAACGCAGTCTATGACGCGGGAAATTTTTTGCAGATCATGCCGTACATTTCAGTGCCGGGCCCGGATCACATCAAGAACACCGTCGATTTCGCCTCCATCGGCATGGGGTTTGGCACAGCTCTGGGCTTTGCCTGCGGCACGCCCGATCGCACCACCGTGCTGTTCATTGGTGACGGCGGCTTTCTGATGACGATGAGTGAACTTGAAACCACGGTACGCGAAGACATTCCGCTGGTGATAATTCTCATGAACGACTGCGCGTATGGGGCCGAGCTGCATTACCTGAAGATGAGGGACATGCCGGTGTCGACGGCGGTGTTCGCGGACATCGACTTCGCGCCCATCGCGCAGGCATTTGGCTTTCAGGCAGAAACGGTACGCACGCTGGATGAGTTGCGCAAGCTGGCTCCCCTGCTGCAAAACCCACAAGGCCCGATTCTGCTGGACTGCAAGATCAACGCCTCAGTGGCGGCTGCGTTTTTGCTCGAAACTGTTGAACATGAGCGACGCGAAAGCTGATGGTTCACCGTCGCCTCAAACATCGATGACGCCCAATATGCAGACCCCCCCGCGCTTCGACGTGATCATTATCGGCGCTGGCCTGGCCGGCCTGCACATGCTGCAACGCGCGCGCGGCATGGGCCTTTTGGCGAGGGTGTTCGAGGCTGCGCCAGACGTCGGCGGCGTCTGGTATTGGAACCGCTACCCAGGGGCACGCTGCGATGTGGAAAGTCTGCAATATTCCTACTCTTTTTCCAGCGAACTGGAACAGGAATGGGTCTGGACCGAAAAGTATGCAGATCAGCCCGAGATCCTGCGCTACATCCAACATGTGGCGCAGCGCTTCGACCTGCGCCGGGACATTGAGTTCAACACACGCGTTCGCGCTGCCAGATTTGACGAGGCTGTCGGCCGTTGGGAGTTGCACACCGACGATGGGGCGCTGGCCTCAAGCCAGTTCTGTGTGATGGCGACCGGCGCGCTGTCGATCCCCCGCCTGCCTAACCTGCCGGGTATCGAAAGCTTCACTGGCGAGATTTACCACACCGGCGCATGGCCGCACACCGACGTTAGCTTCACGGGAAAGCGGGTCGGCGTTATCGGCACCGGCTCATCTGGCATCCAGGCGATTCCGGCGATCGCCAGGCAGGCTGAAAAACTGGTTGTTTTCCAGCGCACTGCCAATTTTTCGATTCCGGCCTGGAATGGACCGCTGGCGCCCGAAGTCCAAGGGGCATGGAAGGCGTCTTACGCCGAACACCGCAGCCGCGCCCGCGAGCTTGGCACACTTTACGAATTCAGCGACAAGGCGGCCTCGCAGGCCAACGCGCAGGAGCAGGCGAACGAGTACGAGCGGCGCTGGAACAAGGGTGGCGTCAATTTCGTGCACGCCTTCAATGACCTGATGGTGGACAAGCGCTCAAATGACACGATTGCCGAGTTCGTGCGCTCCAAGATACGGGCCATCGTGCAAAACCCAAAAGTCGCCGAAGCCCTGTGTCCGAAGGACCATCCGCTTGGCACGAAGCGAATTTGCGTGGACACCGGCTATTTTGAGGCCTATAACCGTGCCAACGTGGCGTTGGTCGACCTCAAGCAGACGCCGATAACAGAGGTCGGGAGCACCGGCGTTCGAACCAGCGATGCGTATTTCGAGCTTGATGCGCTGGTGTGCGCCACCGGCTACGACGCGTTGACAGGGGCGGTACTCAACATCGATATCCGGGGCCGGAACAACCAGGCGTTGCCGCAGAAGTGGGCCGAAGGTCCACGCACCTATCTTGGCCTGATGACCTGCGGATTCCCGAACATGTTCATCATCACCGGGGCCGGCAGCCCCTCCGTGCTGGTCAACATGACCGTCGGCATCGAACACCACGTCGAGTGGATCGGTGACTGCATTGACTACCTGCGCAGGCATGGCCTTGCCTCCATAGAGGCCACCAAGGCGGCGGAAGACCGCTGGGTCGAGCATGTGAACGAAGCTGCCAACAAGACACTGTTTCCACTGGCCAACTCCTGGTTCCTCGGGGCCAATATTCCCGGCAAACCGAGGGTCTTCATGCCCTACGTGGCGAAGATCGGCGTCTATCGCAAGGAGTGTCAGCAGATCGCTGACCAGGGCTACCTGGGCTTCAAGCTGGAGCCAGCGGCGTCCAATGAAGCTCAGTCAGTGTAATTCCACGCCTCTACAGGGCATTCCGAACTCAAAGCGATTGAAGGAAATTTTATGAAACTCGGTTTTTTCACCATGCCAATGCACCCGATTGGCAAAGACTGGCAGATGTCCCTGAAGGAAGACCGCGAAGCCTTCATCCTGGCCGATGAACTTGGCTTTGTCGAAGGCTATGTGGGGGAGCATGCCACCGACCCGGAGGAAAACATCACCTCTTCCGCGTTGTTTCTGGCAACCCTGGTGGATGCCACCAAACGCATGAAATTGGGCACCGGCACGCTCAACATGCCCAATCACCATCCCACCGCAATTGCGGCCCAAATTGCCATGCTGGATCACCTGCTGGGAGGGCGATTCATTTTGGGCATCAGTCCTGGCGCATTGCCGTCAGACGCGGAAGCGTTTGGCAACTTCGACCTGCCGCGCCCGGCCATGTTTCTTGAAGCCATCAACCAGGTGCTGCAACTGTGGACTTCGCAGCCGCCATACAACTTGAAGGGCGAGCACTGGAACATTTCGACAGCGCGCACCTACATTCCCGAGACCGGCATGGGCACCATCCCGCAGCCACTGCAGCGCCCGCACCCACCCATCGTAGTGACTGCGGTGGCACCCTTTTCGCAAGGCATCACTGAGGCGGCTGCGCGCGGCTGGGATCCCATATCTGCCAACTTCCTGCTGCCGATGTGGGTGAAGAGCCATTGGGGCAAATACGTGGAAGGTTGCGCCCGCGCCAAACGCCCTGCTGACCCTGGCAACTGGCGAGTCGCCAAGACCGTTTTCGTTGCCAGCGACGATGCCACTGCCGCCGCCTATGCAACCGGTAGCGATGGCCCTTATTACTACTATTACCGCTCCCTGTTCAACAAACTCAAGCGCCGCGGAGCCTTGGGCGTTTTCAAGACTGATCCGAAGCAGCCCGACGACAGCGTAACGCTGGACGAAGTGATCGCCAAACTTGTGATTCATGGATCTCCTGCCAAGGTCGCGGACAAACTGCATGCCTTGAAACAGGAAACTGGCGAGTTTGGCACCCTGCTCTACGCTGGTGTCGATTGGACGGATCGGGAACTTGCCCGCAACTCGATGATTTTGATGGCAGACAAAGTAATGCCCCTGATGACGTCCTGAGCGCAATTTTCATTGCTTTGGACTGAAAGAAAAGGTTCCAATATGAGCGTCGATCATGTCAGTGTCGTTCGCCTTGACCTGCCACTGGATGGCGCGAGCTTTGACGCTATCATTGCGGCAGAGCCGACCATTAGCCTTCAGGTACAACCGGCACACGGCGATGACGCCGCGTCCTGGCGGGCGTTGTCCACAGCGCATGTCTATCACGTGTCGTCCGCCCGGGACGATATGCCGCGCCCCTGGTTTGTCGCTGCACCGCTGCTCAAGCGCTGCCCTGACCTGCTCGCGGTATCAACCTACGGGGCTGGCTACGACACAGTGGATGTTGACGCATGCACCCAAGCTGGCGTGGCCGTCATGAACCAGGCGGGCAGCAATGCCGGTGCGGTTGCTGAGCACACGATGGGCCTGATTCTTGGACTGTCCAAACGAATCGGCGAGTCTGATCGGCGGCTGCGCCGTGGCGAACGTTTCACGCGTCAGGACGCGATCGGCTTCGACCTTCAGGGCTGCACCCTCGGCCTGGTCGGAATCGGTCATGCCGGCAGCCGTACCGCCCAATTGGCCCACGCCTTCGGCATGACGGTTCTTGCCAACGACCCGTTCGTGCCGTCTGAGGAAGTCAAGCGCCGTGGCGCAGAGCCCGTGTCGTTGCAGGAACTGCTGCGACGCGCCGACGTGGTTTCGTTGCACTGTCCACTGGATGCGCGCACCTCGGGCCTGATGGATGCGTCTGCCTTTGCCAGCATGAAGAAGGGTGCGCTGTTCATTACCACCGCGCGCGGGGGTATTCATGACGAAGTCGCTTTGTTCGCCGCACTTAGCTCCCGCCACCTGGGCGGTGCCGGGCTGGATGTCTGGGGTATCGAGCCGCCAGCTGCCAATCATCCGCTTCTCGGGCTCGACAATGTGCTCGCCAGCCAACACACCGCGGGTGTGACGCATGGTTCGCGCAGGCAGATGGCCTTTATGGCAGCCAGCCAGATTGTTGTGATGGCGGGCGGTGCCCGCCCACCTCGGCTCGTCAATCCCGAGGTGTGGCCAGCCTATGCTCAGCGGTTTGCGCGGGTACTCGGTCGAAAGGTGCTTGTCACCTGAAATCAGTCAAGCCTGGCGCGGTCAATCTGCCAGGCATCACACAAGCAAGGAATAGAAGTTTTTTCATGAGTCCTGACCGATACCTGCGAACCTTTGATGTCCTCAATCTTCTGGTGCAACACAAAGACGGTCTGCGCCTGACCGAGATCAAGGAAGCGCTCAGTTTGCCAGTCAGCAGCGTGCACAATATGCTGCAAACCATGGTGAGCGCTGAAGTGGTTACGGTGAGCGACGAACTCAGGTACTCGGTCGGGCCGCGCGCCGTGGCCCTCGCATTGCGCACCGTGCAGTCCCTTGATATTCGGACCATTGCACGCCGCCATTTGCAGGATCTCGTCAAGGCGATTGGTGACGATGTGTACCTGGCCTTGCACGTTGGCAAGCGCATCATATACGCTGACCGCTGCCTGGGAACCCAGCGGATTTCGCTTGACATTCGCCTTGGTGAATCGCTGTTCCTGCACAGCACGGCCACTGGCAAACTGTTCGCGGCGTTTGATGCCAAATTAGGCGTGCACGCCATGACGCGCAACCTGCAGAAGATGACGCCAGCCACAATCACCGACCCCCAGGAATTGGAGCTAGAGTTCAAGCGCATCCGTTCCCTTGGCTATGCCAAGAGCGCCGAAGAGTCAGTCGAAGGCATCGTTGGCTATTCAGTTCCGATTTTGGACGTCTCGGGAAAACTGGCGGCGGCAATCCATATTTCCGTTCTGAGTAAACGGGCAACAAAAATACATGAGCGCAAGTTGCTCGGCGCCGCACGCGAGTGCGCATTGCTAGTGGAAAAACAGTTGGGGAACTACGAGGGTGGAACGGTTGCGCGGCCGGTCCACTAGCGCACCGTAAAAGGCGCCTGATAAGGCCGTCCAAACGCCACACCCGCCACCACGGTGCCACTTGGCCGCAGAAACACCTTGCCTTCACGCTTGTTTTCACGCGTGTCGACAAATGACACCGGGCCTTCGACAATTTCCAGAATCGACAAATCAGCCGGTGCGCCAATCTGCAAGCTGCCGTGTTTTGGGATGCGGCTGATCACGCGCGCAGGGGCTGCGGTGGCCATGCTTATCACCTCTGACATGGAGAACCCCAAGCCAATCATCTTGCTCATGACCCACGGCAGGTACGGCATGCCGGGCGAGTTGCCTGAGAACACGTGCACGTCTGACGAGATGGTGTCAGGCAGGCAACCCTGGGCAATGGCGGCTTCAGCTATTGTGTAATCAAAGCTGCCTCCGCCATGACCAATGTCAAAAATAATGCCACGCTTTTTGGCTGCCAGTGCGGCGGGCAGGAGCTTGCCGTCTTGCACAATATTGGTACCCAGGCCCGCGTTGTTGGGCGCACCCGAATAACAATGGGTGAGCACATCACCGGGGCGGAACAGGTCGAGGATTTGCGACATCAGCGCCCGGTCGGCGACGCCGCCGATATGGCACATCACCTTGGCGGGAACACCTGACATGTCGCAGGCCTTGATCGCGCGCCTGAGTGGCTCAAGTCCATGGCGGGCGATGACGTTTTCGCTCATGCGCACCTTGACACCAAGCACCATGTCGGCGTTCTCGGCCACAGCGCGCGCCGCGACTTCAACCTGCGCATAGTCGATGTTGAAAAGCTCGGGCACCGGAAACCCCGCCAGCCCTGCTACCGCGATGTGCACGAAGGCAAACTGGCGGGTGCGCGAGGCCGGCACGGCATAGCGGCGAAAGCCGGCGAAATTGTTAGCGCCTGCGTCGCCGGCCGACACCACGGTGGTGGTGCATTGGTGCGCTACCAGTTCATCGGCCGGGATGCCAATGGCTGAGCCATACGGAAAGGTATGGCAGTGCAGGTCGATCAGGCCCGGTGTGACAAGCTTGCCGCCTGCATCCATCACGCGCAGCGCGCGGTCTGTGGCGATGCTGGGCTCAATGGCCTCAATCAGTCCGTATCGAATGCCGATGTCCCGCTTGCCCGAAAGCCCCTGGCCTGGATCCATCACGTTGGCATTGCGGATCAACAGGTCGAACTTGTCACTCGGTCCCATGGCGGCAAAAACCCCAGTGGGCAGCGCACCCAGTGCGGCAACCGATGCACCTGCTGTGACGAAATGTCGGCGTGAAGAAGGGTTCATGATGGCCTCTCGAAACAAGTAGCTGAAGTTAAACAAACAGGAAACTCAAAAGAATGTCCGCCAACTATCGGGGCCGCAAGACTGGCCGTCAAGCGCAGATACCCTCTATAAATCCATTTGTTTAGGTGCCCCATTAACCCCATTTAAATTAGTCCACCCACTTTTTCGCATTGCGCCACAACTGAATCCACGCGCTGTGCGCAGATA
>JANMVO010000206.1:0-26145 GCA_031392805.1 Rhodoferax sp.
CTCGCCCAAAGACGCTGGGCAAATCATTTGCCTGCTGCAAAGTGAAGGCGCATCGGCCTTGGATGCGCTTGCAGCTCGGGTGCAAATGGCAGAAGGCGTTACTGCGGAGGAAGTTGCCAGCGCCCTGCAAGTGCTTCAGGACGCTGGGGAACAACAAAAACCACGCTGATACAATTCAGTCAATTCGACACAGGAGAGGTGGCAGAGTGGCCGAATGTACCTGACTCGAAATCAGGCGTACCGCAAGGTACCGTGGGTTCGAATCCCACCCTCTCCGCCAAATACAACCCCAAGTAGTTGATTTACTTGGGGTTTTTTCGTTTTAGACACTTCAACCCATTATCCAACCCAACATAAAATTAATGGCCGGTGCTTTAGGCTGGTTCTTGCGCATTAGTCGAGACTGCTGCCGTGACCAAATGAAATATGACAACCAAATCCAGAGAGCTTGCGCGATACATTAGGTTGGACCAACTACCGAAAACCACCAAATGAAAAGCTCAAAGATGATGACTCTTGCAACCCTTAGCTGTTGCCTGTCACTGCCAGCGTTCGCATCCGAAACATTCGAGGTCTTGAAATACAAACTGGTGATTGACAATGGCGTAGTCTCAGCTCACTTGTGTCAGCTTGTGGGGATCAAGCCATTCTTCGAGTGCGCGAACACGGGCCTAAAACAAGTGAAGACGGCTTTCTCGGAAATGGATAAGTTAGTGAAAAAGCGACCCGCAAAAGCCGCCTTGAAGGAACACCTTGTTGCAGTCGTCATGCAAATCAATGGCATGGAGGTCACTGGCGGCGAACGGGTCATTGCCTATGACGCTCGCCAAGCGACCCTCAAAGGCCGTGCTGACGAGGCTTGGATTCGGTTTGAGATGGAAAATTGACGATAGGGCACATTCATTGTCATGTGAACCTCCACTATTTTGCGTTCCGGGATTGTCTGTCCATCCGTTTTCACCCCTGACTTATCAGTCTTGGCAGGACACTCACTTAGGCAACTAGCGCGCATGCATGCGCGATCCATTGGAACTTGAATTGAAAGCTATCCCAAAGGCATCTGGTACGAATTCATAATGTCTCGGAATTTGGGGAAGGGCGTCTCATTGTTGAAGCTTTGCACCCCTCTCGGTCTGCGGTTTTCTTATGGGTGGGTGCCGGGTCCGGTTGTTGTGGAGACTGATCTCGTTAGAGGTAACGATTTGTCAGGTAGTCTGCCCTATAAGCTGTCTTTGTTAAAAACACAAAAAAAATCTCATCAGGGGCTACGGGTTCGAGGCTGTTCGCACAGGGAGGTCAAGGTCCGGGGCACGCCGTCATAGGAATATCTAATTGATAGCAATATGGAGGTGCAAAAGCGGTTGTGGCGGGAGACTGTAGACGTTAATTTGCTATGTTATTAATAGCGAAGTGCGCACCTCCTTCTGCCGCCGTCGTTGCACCCCCTTCGCTCATTGGGGAATAAGGGGGTGCCAGTTACCCCCTCTCTACCGAAGGTAGAGAGGGATACGAGGCATAACGCACCCGGTGTAGAGGCGGTCCTATGTCTAGCATGCGGCATGTCCATTTTTTAAGGCGGTCTTGATGGCGGTCAATCGCCTTGAGATTACCTGTCGGGTTACGGATTCGCCAGTCAGCAGCTTCCAGTTTTGCAACGTAGTCGCCGGGCGGTGCCCCGATAGGATAGAGACGCGCCACACCCCCGCTCTGCGGCCTGCAATGCTTTCCGGGCTGTGTAGGTGCGACTTATCCGGGTGAGCCATGGCGTGGCTGTACAGAATTTCCCTTGCAAGTGCGAACCTTGTTGGCTGCAATTGCAGCCGTGCTGTGGTCATTCCTGCCGAGGGGAACATCATCAGGGGCTGACGTTGTGCGCTAGACAATGCCAGCCCCCGAGTGCCATAGCTGGAAAGATTTTGATGGCCGTACATGCTCACAAAAATCCTGTACCCCCGTTCGCGCCAGGCTGGTGTATTCACGTCTTCAAGCAAAAGCCGTTGCCAGCTCCTAAACAGTGGTGTATGTCCGGGGTTACGCTTGGCGAACCAATGCACGTCCGCAAGCCACGTGATGAATTCCATTTGCGGGGTGCTATCGCTTTTAGGCCAGCGCAAACACGGCTGAATGTCGCGCTTGTCTAAGGTGACGTGAATCGCCCAAAACAGTAGCGCATCCGATGTTGTTGCAATTCGCAATATCAGGGTTTGGGTGTCGGTACTGCGGAGCGTCAGCACTGCTTTTTTGAATCGGTCTAAATCGCTGCCAGCGCGCTTATCGGCGATCAGGCGGGCGATTGAATTGACCCCGTATGAGCAAGCGACTGAAAGCATTTTGACGGGTCTGTGGGTCTCGTCGAATGCGATGTCATAGAAGTCAGGTGCCGCCTCTGGCTTGCGGAGCGTGTCCTTGCCTTCAAGGTAAGCCCCGTACCGCCATGTCAACGCATCAGGCAACATACTCTGCGATGGCGCGAGCGTGGTCGTGAATCGACCCCCCGCTTTCAGCGTCGAGCGATTCGGGCGGGTAAACTACCAACGCCTTTCCGCCGCTGTCGGCGAATACCAGAATGTCTTGATCGTCGAAAGTCAAGGTGTACATGCGAGTTTGGCCATGGTCCGTAATGTCCAGGACTCGGGTTTGTTCCAAAAAGTCGGCGAGTTCTTGGCTGTCGTTGAGGGTGTTTACTTGCATGCGGGCTTTCGTTTAATCCGTCGAATCGGCTATTAAGTTCAGCCAGACGCGATGCAGTTGCTCCAGGTGGTCTGGTATTTCGTCAGGGTCGCGCTCAGGGTCCAAGTTTTCCCGGTATTCGCTGGCGGCCTGTTCGTACGTTTGCCTTGCCTCTTCGGCGAGAGCCGCGCGGTGGATTCGTTCATTTGTCATGTGGTTATCTTTTCGGATTTGTTGCCCCGCAAAAACGACGCGGGGCGCGTCGTTTAGTGCTTAGAGCGATTCCGTAAAGTGAGTGCACAGTGGGCGGGACTTCACCCAAGCGTCAATGGAGTTCCTATTGAACCCGATTGCCTGTTCGCCAAGTTTGACGGGTTTTGGAAAGCTCCCGGCTGCCCGAAGTCGGTCAATTGTTGCCATTGAAATGCCAAGAATGGCGGGTAGCTGGGTTCTGCGGATGATGGTCTGTTGTTGCATGTTGTTCCATGATGGTTGAGATGCTATTTTAGTGTGGACAATCTGTGCATATCATGTGAATTGCGTGGATAAGTCGAATTCATGCATGCCGGGTCAAGACGGTGACATTGCTTGATTTTGATTGTGGCGTGGCGAGAAATTTCGCCCATGCTTTCATCATCGCAGCGCGCTTTTCGAGCATGTCACCACGGCGGTAAGCGGCTTCAACTTCATTTGACAACGTGTGCGCTAAAGCCATTTCAGCCATGTCGCGGGGGAAATTAGTTTTTTCGGCAACCCAGTCCCGGAAAGTTGAACGCAAGCCATGTGGCACGGCGACTAGACCCATGCGCCGCATAACAGCCGTCAGCGCCATGTCCGACAACCGTCCGCTGCGTGGTGCTGGAAATACGAACTCGCATCCTTCAAGGCGGGGAAGTGCGCGAAGGATTTCAATGGCCGATTCGGTCAACGGCACTCTATGCTCTTTTCCGGCCTTCATGCGGGATGCCGGAACCGTCCAAAGTGCTTTTTCAAGGTCAATTTCTGCCCATGTTGCACCACGGGTTTCGCCGCTGCGCGCAGCAGTCAACAAAGTGAACTCAAGGGCGCGCGCCGCAATGCCGTCCCGTTTCCGAAGGTCTGCAAAGAACGCTGGTGCGTCATCTATCGAGACGGCTGGGTGATGCTTTACCGCCGTAGTCTTTTTCGGTGCGGTCAGCAAACTTTCAAGGTGCCCATGCCAGCGTGCGGGGTTTTCGCCCGTGAAGTGCCCACGTGTCTTTGCTGAATCCCAAATGTTTTCGATGCGGCCTCTTACGCGGGTAGCAGTCTCCGTTTTGGTTGTCCAAATAGGCTCAAGTATTGCAAGAATGTGCACCTGTCGAATATCTTGCACGTGCATTTTTCCAATTACTGGAAACGCGTAGGTCTGGAGTGTGGCCGCCCATTGCGCAGCGTGCTTTTTGTTTTTCCACTCTCCCGATTTAGTCGCTATGAACTTGATGGCCGCATCTTCAAACGTGACGGCGCTTGCTTGTTCGGCCCGCAGCAGGCTTTTTGCGCGTTCGCGAGTCAACACGGGGTCATGCCCTTGATCGATTGTCTGACGCGCTTCACGGGCCTTTTCGCGGGCTCGTGCAAGGGTAACGCCGGGGTACGCACCTAGCCCCATGTCACGCCGTAAAGCCCCAACCATGACGCGGAGAATCCACGATCTGGCCCCTGTCGGGGTGATCTGCAAACTAAGCCCCGGTACGCCACCAACAGATACAAGACCCGGAGCTTTCAGGCGGCTAACTTCGATAGCAGAGAGTTCACGGGCAATCTTTGGCATGGTGGGGCTTTGTAGCAACACCATCCGGGGTTAACCCAACATCTTACCCATCAAACTGTGTGCGATTGGATGATAACGCATGATTGCAGTTGAAGTAGGTTTTTAAATCGTTTCATTGGAGAAATACAAAGACGTGAGGTCTATTGAGAGGAGTTGGAGGCGGGAAAATATAGGCGGAGGCGGACACCCTCTCCGCCAGTAGTGCTCTTAGGAGCTTCCAAAAACCCCCAGTCGCTCTAAGCCTAGCCATTGGCTTAAAGTGTTGATGGTTTTAACCTGAATCATCAGAATGCCCTCTGAACCGCAATGGTTTAGAGGGCATTTTCTTGTCAAAGATTTCTCTGGCAGGTTACCGCTTCCCAGAGCCATCGTCGGGGGTGCAGGTCAACTTCTGCAAAAACATCAAATGCGAGGTTTTTGGAGTCCCGGAAACCCTCAATAGGGTTCGTCGCCCCAAAGGAACAAGTTCTGAAGCTGGCGACTATATAAGAAGCGGGGATTCCCGTCGCAACATGCGCAAGGTGTGCGGGCTATGCGGGAGTCAGAACCCTCTGCGCAGTAATGAAGCCATAGCCCAAGAACTGGGCCGCTTGTCCGCACACATCTTTGAGGTCTCTGCGCCGTGCTGCGCAAAAAACTGAAGGAAGCCGGGATGTTAGTTCAATCACCATCGCAGTGCACCGAGCCTGACCCGGAGATCGGGGCGATTTTAACAAGCGAAGCGCGTGAGCCTGCGGCATTCGGGTCAGGCTCGCCGCACGAGTTCCGTCACGCAGTTAAAGTCACATGGGTGTTGCCTCATAGTTTTGCACCCTTACCTCCCCGCTTAAAATCAGCCCCATGACTACCTCCACACTCGACGGCGTGTCCGAAAATTTAAGCAACGTCACCGTTGCGACCCAAGCCAGTGTCTACTTTGACGGCAAATGCATCAGCCATGGCGTGACATTTGCTGATGGCAGCAAAAAATCCGTTGGCGTAATCTTGCCATCCACCCTCACCTTCAACACCGGAGTGCCCGAGATTATGGAATGCACCGGCGGGGCATGCGAGTACAAACTGGCGGGCAGTGAGTTCTGGATTCAATCCGTGCCCGGTGAAAAATTCAGCATTCCCGGCAACTCGACATTCGAAATTAAAGTCGCCGAGAGCTATCACTACATCTGCCATTTCGGCTGAATGACGAAATGATTTCGTTGCTGCACAACGTTGATGACGCGCCTTTGGCCCATGATGAATTCAGATCATGGCGCGCAAGCGAAGTCATTGACGCCGCCACAGGCGGTAACGTCATTTCGTCATAGAACCCACCCAATATTTTCATGGCCACCATCCTCCAACATCTCCCCGTCAACCAAAAAGTCGGCATCGCTTTCTCTGGCGGCCTGGACACCAGCGCTGCATTGCACTGGATGAAGCTCAAGGGCGCAATCCCCTACGCCTACACCGCCAACCTGGGCCAGCCGGACGAACCTGATTACGACGAGATTCCGCGCAAGGCGATGCAGTACGGGGCCGAAAAAGCGCACCTGATTGACTGCCGCAGCCAGCTCGCTTCTGAGGGCATAGCGGCGCTGCAAGCCGGGGCCTTTCACATCTCCACCGCCGGTGTGACTTACTTCAACACCACGCCGCTGGGCCGCGCGGTGACCGGCACGATGCTGGTGGCGGCGATGAAGGAAGACGACGTCAACATCTGGGGCGACGGCAGCACCTTCAAGGGCAACGACATTGAGCGTTTTTACCGATACGGCCTGCTGACCAACCCCGGCCTGAAGATCTACAAGCCCTGGCTGGACCAGCTCTTCATCGACGAACTTGGTGGCCGGGCCGAGATGTCGGCCTTTATGACGGCTGCCGGTTTTGGCTACAAGATGTCGGCTGAGAAAGCCTACTCCACCGACTCCAACATGCTGGGTGCCACCCACGAAGCCAAAGACCTGGAGCATTTGAACAGCGGCATGAAGATCGTGAATCCCATCATGGGCGTGGCGTTCTGGAAGGATGACGTTGAAGTCAAGCGCGAAGAAGTCACCGTGCGCTTTGAAGAAGGCCAGCCGGTCGCGCTCAATGGCAAAACCTTCCCAAGCCTGGTTGACTTGATCCTGGAAGCCAACCGCATCGGTGGCCGCCACGGCCTGGGGATGAGCGACCAGATCGAGAACCGCATCATTGAGGCCAAGAGCCGGGGCATCTACGAAGCGCCCGGGATTGCTTTACTTTTCATAGCGTATGAGCGCTTGGTGACGGGCATCCACAACGAAGACACAATCGAGCAGTACCGCATGAATGGACTGAAACTCGGTCGGCTTTTGTACCAGGGCCGCTGGTTTGATTCGCAGGCCATCATGCTGCGCGAGACCGCCCAGCGCTGGGTGGCGCGCGCCATCACGGGTGAGGTGACGCTTGAATTACGCCGCGGCAACGACTATTCACTCCTCAACACCGAGTCGGCCAACCTGACCTACAAGCCCGAGCGGCTGACGATGGAAAAAGGCGAACTCAGCTTCACCCCGCTGGACCGAATCGGCCAGTTGACGATGCGCAACCTGGACATTGTGGACACGCGCGAGAAGCTGGAGATTTATGCCAAGGCGGGCTTGTTGTCGCTCGGATCTGGGGCGGCGCTGGCGCAGTTGGGCAACGCCAAGTCAGGCTCTCGGTGATGGTTAATTTACTACTAATTTAATAGCTAACTACGAACAGTGGACGCGGGCTAAATCCTGTTTTTATGGCGATTTACTGATTTTTTTACCGTTTTTCAGTCACCGCCACAACCCCCGCCGCAACTGCTCCCACCGCCATCAGAACTGCTGTCAGATCCGCTGCTGCTGCTGGACGTGCTCTCGCTGCCACCAAAACCATCGGCGTCGCCAGATGCGCCGCTTGAACTGTCGCTGAAAACGCTGCCGCAGTGGGTATCCGAGTCGCTGGCCCGGCCAATTGACCCGCAATTGGCCTCATAGCGGTAGCCTCCAGCAATGCCGAACTTTTTATCCAGCGCAAAGAGCAGTGGCAAACGCGTGGGCGCGCGCGGATTGATGCTTTCTTCCTTGCAGGCCCAGTACCAGGTGCGGCGCAGACCATCATTGCGCTTGACGTTGTTGCCGCCCATCGCCTCGGCCGGGGTATGGTGCAGCAGGGCACCAAACGCGCTGCCACACCATGCCTCGTAAGCGCGGGTGTGCAGGATGAATTCATGCCATGCGGTATCGACCACTTTGGACGGCATGCCGACAAATTTGCGGTCGCTGCGCAAATGCGCCATGAAAAACTGGCGCAGGCCGCGCAGCACCAGCTCGGCATCGCCTGCCTTGAGTGTGGGGTAAGCGGCCAGCAGCCTGTCCACCAAAAAACGCGGCAATGCGGCATCGCGCACAAACTGGCGGCGCAGGCTTTGCTCCCAGGCTGATAGCGACTTGGCCAAAGTCACAGCCACAAACAGCCCGACAAAAACGCAGGGCAGGCATCTGCTGAAGCGAAACATCACCCACAGTGTCAGCGGTGCCAGCAGCCACAGTGCGCGGCGCGCCCACATCAGCGTCGATACCCGCTGCCAGAGGCGGGGTTGACGCAGCCTGATTTTTCCGATTGCTGTTGCCATGTTGTGCCTCGCCAAATGTCGCGATGTCCTCCTTGCTACACCACCACGGGTTCGGGCTCCAGCCGGATGCCAAAGCGCTCGTAAACGCTGGTCTGGATGGCCATGGCCAGCGTCATCACCTCGCCACCCGTGGCGCCTGCTGCGGCCTGTGAACCACCCCGGTTGACCAGCACCAGCGCCTGCTTCTCATAGACCGCAGCCTGCCCGACTGACTTGCCCTTCCAGCCGCAGGCGTCGATCAACCAGCCAGCCGCAAGCTTGACCGAGCCATCGTCCAGCCGGTAGTGCACGATGCGCGGATCGCGGGCAATGATGTCAGCGCACTGCTCCGCAGTCACGCTTGGATTCTTGAAGAAGCTGCCAGCATTGCCAATCACGGCCGGATCGGGCAGCTTGGCGCGGCGAATCTCGCAGATCCAGTCAAAAATCTGCTGCGCCGGGGGTGAGGAAATCTGGGTTTGAACCCTCTTTTTTTCCAGATCGGCATAGCCCAGCACGGGCTTCCACGGTTTTGGCAAGCGCAGTCGCACGCGTGTAATCAGCGCCCTCCCCGCCAGCCCCATGCCTGCGGCCTTGGCACCCGTGTCTGCTGACGTTGCCGCGTGTTTGAAAACTGAATCCCGATAGCCAAAGCCACATTGGGCGGCGTTGAGGGTAAAACTCTCGCCCGTAACCAGATCGACAGCGTCCAGCGACTCAAACCGGTCTTGCAATTCCACACCATAAGCCCCGATGTTTTGCACCGGAGACCCACCCACCGTGCCGGGAATCAGCGCCAGATTCTCCAGGCCGGGATAGCCACTTTGAAGTGTCCAGGCGACCAAATCGTGCCAGTTTTCCCCCGCGCCGGCTTCCACAATGAAAGCCTTGGGCGTTTCTTCGACCAGTCGCCGGCCCATCAGCTCCACTTTCAGAACCAGGGATTTGACGTCACCCGTCAGCACAATATTGCTGCCTCCGCCCAGCACAAACTTCGGCAATGGACCCAATTCCCGGTCGCTGATGACCTGCCGCAAATCATCAAGCTGGCCCAGCCGCACCAGCGAAAGCGCCTTGGCGACGATGTGAAAGGTGTTGTAGGGCTGAAGCGGGACGTTTTTCTCGACTAACATGGGAAGATTGTCGCATTGAGAAACCTGCCATGCCTTCTTTTGATACGGTCTGTGAAGCGAACCTCGTCGAGGTGAAAAATGCCGTGGAAAACACCGCCAAGGAGATTGCCACGCGCTTCGATTTCAAGGGCACGGCTGCGGCCATTGAACTGAAAGAAAAAGACATCACCCTGATTGGCGACGCCGAGTTTCAGCTCACGCAAGTGGAAGATATTTTGCGCAACAAGCTGACCAAGCGCAACGTCGATGTGCGCTTTCTGGACAAGGGCGATGTGCAAAAAATGGGCGGCGACAAGGTCAAGCAGGTGATCAAGGTGCGCAATGGCATTGAGACCGAGGTTTCCAAAAAAATCCAGCGCATGGTCAAGGACAGCAAGCTCAAGGTGCAGGCGGCGATTCAGGGTGACGCGGTACGGGTGACGGGCGCCAAGCGCGACGACTTGCAGGCGGCCATGGCGCTCATCAAGAAGGACATTTCGGATATCCCCTTGAGCTTCAACAACTTCCGCGATTGAATCCGGATGCGCCTGCGACTGCCCGCCCTTATGGCCATCCCCCTTTTGGCCCTGCTGCTGAGCTACATGAATGCGGCGCAAGCCCAATCGGTGAACCTGGCCGGCATGCTGGGGGGCAAAGCACTCATCATCGTCGATGGCAGCGCCCCCAAAACTGTGGGTGTGGGCGAAACCCACCGGGGCGTCAAGCTCATCGCTACGCAAGGCGACAACGCCACGTTTGACATTGCCGGTAAAAGGCTCAGTTTGCGCGTGGGCGACGCACCGGCCAGCGTGGGAGGCTCCGGCGGCGCAGCGCCTTCGGGCGACAAAATAGTGATGACAGCGGGCAGCGGCGGGCATTTCCTGACCCAGGGCCTGATCAATGGCCGCACAGTGCAACTGGTCGTGGACACCGGCGCGACCTCAGTGAGCCTGGGCGTTGAAGACGCCGAACGGATCGGGCTGAAGTACAAGTCCGGCCAGCCCGTGCGCATGACCACTGCCAATGGTTCCACCACCGGCTGGCGCATCAAGCTTGATTCCATGCGGGTGGGCGACGTGAATGTGTATGACGTGGACGCCGTAGTTACCTCAGGCTCAATGCCTTTCGTTTTGCTGGGCAACAGCTTTTTGACGCGGTTTCAAATGACGCGCACCAATGACCAGATGGTGCTGGTCAAACGCTACTGAATCAGCGCCATGAATAGGGCGTGCAAGCAGTTTCGCGGGCGTTGCCTGGACCATCAAAGTGTCATACAAAATGTCATAATAAGCCTTGACTTACCTGTCTGGTGGATTGCCTCCATCGCCTCTGCACCGTGACTGTTCACAGCGAAAACGAATACGAAGACTTGCTCGGCCTCTGGTCTGACCTTGAGTCAGGTCTGGGCATTATTTTGGGAAGCCCGAACAGCATTCAGGAGTTTGAGCAGAGGGTCTGGCAATACGACCGCTGGATGAAGACTTTGCTGCAGCGTGACACCGATGTCGGCCTGTATTTGCTGTTCCAGCTAGCCACCAACTCACCGGTGGGTTACAGCGCCTCGCACGCTTTGGTCAGCGCCGTCCTGTGCCACCTTATCGCAGTCGAATTGAACCTGGGTCCCAAGGAGCGCGATAGCCTGGTTCATGCCGCTTTGACCATGAACATTGCGATGACCGCCTTGCAGGACCAACTCGCAGGCCAGGCAGAAAAACCATCTGCGAAACAAATGGAAGCGATCCAGGGGCACTCGGTCAAGGGCGGCCAGATGCTGTCCAACCTGCACGTGACCGACGCGCTCTGGCTTGACATTGTCTCAATGCACCACGACGAACGCACCGACAAGGGCCAGTTGCGCCTGATGCCTCCGGCGAACCGTCTGGCGCGAATTCTGCGAATTGCAGACCGCTACGCCGCCATGATCAGCCCGCGCAAGTCACGCGCGGGACGCAGCGCGACTGACTCTGTGCGCTCCATCATCACCGGCAACGCCGCGCAAAATGACGAGGTGGGGCATGCCCTGGTGCGTGCCGTTGGCCTGTGTCCGCCAGGCACCTATGTCCGGCTGGACAGTGGCGAAGTTGCTGTGGTGATGCGGCGCTCCGCCAAGGCCAACCACCCGCACGTGGCGATTGTGATCAATGACACTGGCGCGCTGCTCGCACAACCCCGCCTGCACCGCACGGCCGATACCAGTCCGAAAATTCAGGCCGCACTGGCCGCTTCGAACGTGCGTGTGCGCCTCAATCACCATCTCATCCTGCAACTTGGCTCCTACGCTGCCCTTCAGCCTTGAATCGCCTCCCCCAATGGCAATGGCACCCTGGGTGTGAAAGACTCCTTCGGCCCTGCCCTGCCTTGACATGACCTTTCTGGCCAGAAGCCCGTGGGATTTGGGGCGTCTATCAGCGAAGCGCCCCAGACCATGACAGCTCTTTCACTTCAAGTCCGACCGGCTGCTAGGTTTTCGGTTTGCCCAGCCTGGATTCAGTTCCCTTGACAAGACGAGTGATGTTTTCGGCGTGACGCCAGATCAACAGCAGCGACATCAGTGACACAGACAGCAGAATGCTCTTTTCAAGGTACCAGGCCAGGCCATCGCCAAACACGTAGTAGACCGGCGCAAAAACCGCAGCAACCAAAGCCGCCAGCGACGAGTATCGAAAGAAATACGCGATGATCAGCCAAGTGGCTGCCGTAGCAAGCCCCAGGATGCCACTGATGCCCATCAGCACGCCCAAAGCGGTGGCCACACCTTTGCCGCCCTGAAACCGGAAGAAGACTGGATAGAGGTGCCCCAAAAACGCCGCCAGACCCACCAGCGCCAGCGTGCCATCTTCCAAGCCATAGGGTTTTCCAAACCATTTCACCAGCACCACGGGCAGCCAGCCTTTGAGCGCATCGAGCAACAGCGTGACAATCGCCGCAGCCTTGCTGCCGGAGCGCAGCACGTTGGTGGCACCGGGGTTTTTGCTGCCGTAAGTACGGGGGTCGTGCAGACCCATTGCCCGGCTCACGATCACGCCGAACGACAGGGAGCCGATGAGGTAGCCCGCAATGGCGGCTGCGATTGGAAAGAGGGGTTGCATCTGCACAAGGAAAAGTCTGCCACAACTATACCTGCTGCCCCATCACATCCTGGCCTTCCTTCAGAGCGGTTTTTTACGCACCCCAACATGGTCCGCCGTACCGGTAAAGACCGCTTTATAACGGTCAAATATGCCTCTTGCCCTTGTGTTATATTAATAGTTAGCTATATAAAAAATAGCAATCTACTTCCAAAACCAAATTTGACAAACAAGGACAAATACCCATGACCGTATTAAAGGGCATCCGCGTGCTGGAATTTGAAGCCATTGGCCCGGGCCCATTTGGCGGCATGCTCCTGGCGGACATGGGGGCTGACGTTTTGCGGGTTGACCGCGCTCTGGCGCATCAGGATTTGGGCAGCAAATCCATAAGCGGCAAACTGGTTGACGTGCTGGGTCGCAGCCGGCGCTCGGTCACGCTGGATTTGAAGCAGGCCAGCGCCCAAGCGGCGGCACTCGAGTTGATGTCCCGCGCCGATGTGGTCATAGAAGGCTTTCGCCCCGGCGTGATGGAGCGCCTCGGCCTGGGCCCCGCAGAGGCGCTGGCACGCAACCCCAAGCTGGTGTTTGGGCGCATGACGGGCTGGGGCCAGACCGGCCCCATGGCGGCGCGGGCCGGACATGACCTGAACTATGTGGCGGTGTCGGGCGTGCTCGATAGCATTGGCGAAGCCGGTGGGGGCCCCTTGCCGCCACTCAATCTGGTCGGCGATTTCGGCGGCGGTGGCATGCTGTTGGTGATGGGCATTCTGGCGGCATTGCTGAACGTTCAGCGGGGCGGGGCCGGCCAGGTGGTGGATGCCGCAATGACCGAAGGCTCAGCCCAGTTGGGCAGCATGTTTTGGGGCCTGCTTGCCTCTGGCAATTGGCGTGAAGAGCGCGGCAGCAATATCCTGGACGGTGGCGCGCCCTGGTACTGCACCTATGCCACGCAGGAGGGCAAATACATGTCCGTTGGTGCAATTGAAGAACGCTTCTACGCCGAGCTGCTTGCCAAACTGGGCCTGGCCGACGCCGGTCTGCCAGCGCAACATGACCGCAGCGGCTGGCCGCTGTTGAAGCAGCGCTTTACTGCCGTTTTCCTGACGCGCACGCGCGACCAATGGACGGCCCTGTTTGCCGACAGCGACGCATGCGTTGCGCCGGTGTTAAATTTAAGCGAGGCGCCGCTGCATCCGCACAACCGTGCCCGCGCCAGTTTTGTGGAGGTGGCGGGTGTGATGCAGCCCGCGCCGGCGCCCCGGTTTTCAGCCACGCCCTCGCAAGTCCCCCGGCCTGCCCCCGACAGGGGCGAGCATGGCGAGGCCGCGTTGCAGGATTGGGGTTTTGATGCCAATGCGATTGATGCCCTGCGGGCGGGTGGTTTGGGGGTTTCTGGCTGATTTGTGGTTGTGGTGAAGGCCGGGCCCTCCCGCGATGGCGAAATTGAGGCAAGCCTGACTGCTTGCCGCGACCAAGCTTCGCAAACCGGCTGGCAGCACCTGCAGTTAAAGTCCACAGCCAACACACGGCGTCAACTTTTTTGAAACTGGGAGAACTGTTTTGTCAGACGCATTTATCCTCACCCTATCCTGCCCCGACCGGCCTGGCATTGTGCATGCCGTGACCGGCTTTCTCACTGAGTGGGATGCAAACATCACCGAAGCTGCGCAATACAATGATCAGAGCACTGGCTTGTTCTTCATGCGAATGCGTTTTGACTGCAGCTCGGGTGGCGACTGTGCCGCACTGCGGGAACAGTTCTCGCCACTCGCCGCAGCCATGCAAATGCAATGGGGCCTGCACTCGGCCAAAGACCGGGTGCCCACGGTCATCATGGTCAGCAAGCTCGGGCATTGCCTGAACGACCTGCTGTTCCGCTACCGCACCCACTTGCTGCCGCTGGAAATACGGGCCATCGTGTCCAACCACCGCGACTACTACCAGCTTGCGGCCTCCTACGACATACCTTTTCACCACCTCCCGGTGACACCCGACAACAAACCGCAGGCCGAAGCCAGGCTGCTTGAGATCGTGACCCAGGAAAAGGCCGAACTGGTGGTGCTGGCGCGCTACATGCAGGTGCTGTCCAACGACCTGTGCCGTGCGCTCGAAGGCAAGGCCATCAATATTCACCATTCATTCCTGCCGGGCTTCAAGGGGGCCAAGCCTTACCAGCAGGCCTTTGACCGGGGCGTCAAGACCATTGGCGCCACGGCGCATTACGTGACTGCGGACCTTGACGAAGGCCCGATCATCGAGCAGGGCACCGTGCGCGCCGACCACGCGATGGATGTCGCGCAGCTGACTGTGATCGGGCGTGATGTTGAAAGCGCGGTCCTGGCACGGGCCGTGGTCTGGCATGCCGAGCGGCGCGTCCTTCTCAATGGGCACAAGACAGTGATCTTCAAGTAATGCGTTCAAAGCACAGGTTTTGCGCTCATGGGAGCCTGCACGGTGATTTCAACCAAAATAATGGATAAAATATGCCTATAGCCCGCGTCCAGTAACAATAGTTAGATATATATATAATAGCAATTGTGTTTTAGGCACGTACCGCCGACGCATTCGTTTGGCCAGTTTCCTTTAGGATACGCGCCGGCGCTGGTTTGCAAGTGTTTGCCCTATTGCAAAAAAACGTATCCATCGAATTTTGAATTTTTTAGAAGGTCTTGAATGTTCTCCTCAAGCAATAGTGCGGGGACCTCTCCCGCCGGAATGCGGTTGAATCGTTTTGCCGTGACCGGAAAGCCGGTGGCCAGGGCCACACTGATTGCCCTGATGGTTCTGGTGGCTCTGTTGGCTCTGGCTTTAGTCGCCTGTGGTGCCAAAGACACTTCGCCAGGCACCGCCGCAGCCCCGCCCAAAGCCGCGCCCCCGCCCGAAGTGGGGGTGGTCACCGTGGCTTTGCAAACCGTGGCTTTGCAAACCGAATTGCCGGGTCGGGTGAGCGCGGCGCGTGTGGCGCAGGTGCGTGCCCGCGTCAATGGCGTGGTGCTGAAGCGGCTGTTTCGCGAAGGCAGCGAGGTCAAGGCAGGCCAGGCGCTGTTCCAGATTGACTCGGCGCTGTATCGGGCCAGCCTTGAGAGCGCGCAGGCCAGCCTGGCCAAGGCCCAGGCCAACCTGACCCAGGCCAGCGCCCAGGCCGCACGCTACAAGCCGCTGGTGGAGGCCAACGCCGTGAGCCAGCAGGAGTACGTCAGCGTGGTGGCCAGCAGCAAGCAGGCCGAGGCCGATCTGGCCGCGGGCAAGGCAGCGGTGGAAACCGCCCGCATCAACCTTGACTACGCGAGCGTGACGGCGCCGATTTCCGGGCGCATAGGCCAGGCGCTGGTGACCGAAGGCGCGCTGGTGAGTCAGGCCGAAGCAACGCAGCTGGCCGTGATCCAGCAAACCAGCACGGTGTATGTGAACTTCACCCAGTCCACAACGGACGTGCTGGGCCTGCGCAAGGCGATTGCGGCGAAACAGGTGCGCAGCGCCGGTGATGGTTCGCTGCCAGTGCGCATTGTTCTTGAGGATGGCTCTGAGCTGCCGCGCACTGGCAAACTGCTGTTCTCAGACTTGACGGTGGACGCGACTTCGGGCCAGATCACGCTGCGCGCCGAAGTGCCCAACCCCGACGGCCTGCTGCTGCCCGGCCAGTATGTTCGCGTGCGCCTGTCGCAGGCCGAAATGCCCTCGGGCATCTTGTTGCCGCAGCAGGCGGTGACGCGCACCAACACCGGCGACACGGTGCTGGTGGTCGGGGCGGATGGCAAGCCCGCGCCACGCCAGATCAGGGTAGGCACGTCGCAAAACAACCAGTGGGTGATTCTGGAGGGCCTGAAGCCCGGTGAACAAGTCATCGTCGAAGGCTTCCAGAAAATGATGGTGCCGGGCGCGCCGGTGAAAGCGGTGCCCTGGGCGGGTGGCAAATCTGGTTCGGGGCCGGGCACTGCTTCAGCTTTGGCAACGCCGACGGCAACCGCTGGTACAGGCGCTTCTACAGGCGCTTCTGCAAGCGCCGCTACCGCCGCATCCGCCGCCCCTGCCGCCTCTGTGGCTGGCAAATAAGAGGCTCAACGCATGGCCCAGTTTTTCATTAACCGCCCGATCTTTGCCTGGGTAATTTCACTGTTTATCCTGGTGATGGGTGGCGTTGCCATTACACAGTTGCCGATTGCGCAGTACCCGCCCGTGGCACCGCCCGCCATCGTTATTTCTGCCGGTTACCCCGGCGCCTCGGCCCAGACGCTGGAGGACAGCGTGATCAGCGTCATCGAGCGCGAGATGAACGGCTCGCCCGGCCTGATCTACATGGAGTCAGTCAGCCAGGCCGACGGCACCGGCCAGTTGACGCTGACGTTCGAGACCGGCACCAACGCCGAGCTGGCGCAGGTGGACGTGCAAAACCGCCTGGGCCGCGCCACACCGCGCCTGCCCGCAGCGGTGACGCAGCAGGGTGTACGGGTGGACAAATCACGCGCCAATTTTTTGCTGTTTGCGATTTTGTCGTCTGACAATCCTGCCATTGACCCGGTTGGCCTGGGCGACTACGCGTCGCGCAACGTGCTGCCCGAAATCCAGCGCCTGCCCGGTGTCGGCCAGGCCCAGCTGTTTGGCACCGAGCGCGCCATGCGGGTCTGGATTGACCCGGCCAAGCTGACTGGCTTCAACCTCTCAGCCGCGGACGTGACGGCGGCCATTCGCGCGCAGAACGCACAGGTGTCTTCAGGCACCATTGGCGACCTGCCCAACCTGCCGGGGCAGTCGATTTTCGCCACCGTGGTGGTCAAGGGGCAGCTCAGCACCGTAGAGCAGTTTGGCAACATCGCGCTGCGCGCCAATACCGACGGCTCCACCGTGCGCCTGCGCGACGTCGCCCGCATCGAGCTTGGCGCGCAGGGCTACGCCACGGCGGCGCGGCTGAACGGCCAGCCCGCCACTGGCATTGGCGTGCAGCTGTCGCCCACGGGCAATGCCCTGGCCACCGCCCGGGCCGTGCGCGCGCGCATGGACCAGCTCGCCAAGTTTTTCCCCAGCGGCGTCAAATACGCCATCCCCTACGACAGTTCGCGCTTTGTGGACATCTCCATCCGCCAGGTGGTGGAGACGCTGCTGGCGGCCATCGTGCTGGTGTTCCTGGTGATGTTCCTGTTTTTGCAGAACTTCCGCTACACGGTGATCCCCACCATCGTGGTGCCAATCACGCTGATGGGCACCTTTGCCGTGCTGCTGGCGCTCGGGTTTTCGATCAACGTGCTGACGATGTTTGGCATGGTGCTGGTGATCGGCATTGTGGTGGACGACGCGATTGTGGTGGTGGAAAACGTCGAGCGCATCATGAGCGAGGAAGGCCTGCCGCCGCTGCTCGCCACGCGCAAGGCGATGGACCAGATCTCGGGCGCCATCATTGGCGTCACCGTGGTGCTGGTGTCGGTGTTTATCCCGCTGGCGTTTTTTGGCGGCTCGGTTGGCAACATCTACCGCCAGTTCTCGGCCGTGATGGTGACCTCCATCCTGTTTTCGGCCTTCATGGCGCTGTCGCTCACGCCGGCCCTGTGCGCGACGCTGCTCAAGCCGGTTGAGGCGGGGCATCACCACGCCAAGAGTGGCTTCTTTGGCTGGTTCAACCGCTTTTTCTCGCGTACCGCCAAAGGGTACGAGCGCTGGGTGGCGCGCCTGCTAAAGCACGCGGCGCGCTACCTGCTGATTTACGTCGTCATCATCGCGGTTGTGGTGCTGCTGTTTTCGCGCCTGCCCACGTCGTTCCTGCCCGCAGAAGACCAGGGCACGATGCTGGTGAATGTGCAGTTGCCGCCCGGCGCCACGCAAAACCGCACGCTGGAGGTGATTCAAAAGGTTGAGGCCTACATGCTCAAGCAACCCGAAGTGCAGAGCATGGTCGGGGTGCTGGGGTTCAGCTTTTCGGGCACGGGCCAGAATGCCGCCCTGGCCTTCGTCACGCTCAAGGACTGGAAAGAGCGCGCCGGGGCGGATCACTCGGCGCAAAGCATTGCCGGGCGCGCCTTTGGCGGCCTGATGGGCATCAAGGATGCGTTTATCTTTCCCTTGAGCCCGCCGCCCATTCCCGAGCTGGGCACGGCCTCCGGCTTCAGCATGCGCCTGCAAGACCGGGGCGGCAACGGACACGACGCCCTGCTGGCCGCACGCAACCAGTTGCTGGGCCTGGCATCGCAAAGCAGGCTGCTTGCCAGCGTACGGCCTGACGGCCTTGAAGACGCGCCGCAGTTGCAGCTTGACATTGACCGCGACAAGGCCAGCGCCTTGGGCGTGCCGTTCGAGTCCATCAGCGCGACCATTGGCACGGCACTTGGCTCGGCGTATGTGAATGACTTCCCCAACGCCGGGCGTTTGCAGCGGGTGGTGGTGCAGGCCGATGCGCCAAGCCGAATGCAGCCCGATGACCTGCTGCGCCTGAACGCGACCAACAGCAAAGGCCAGCCGGTGCCGCTGTCGGCCTTCGCCACCACGCGCTGGGCCAAGGGTCCGATGCAGACCATCCGCTACAACGGCTACCCGACCATGCGCATTGGCGGGGAAGCCGCCAAAGGCTACAGCAGCGGCGACGCGATTGCTGAAATGGAACGCCTGGCGGGCCGGTTGCCCGCCGGGTTTGCCTATGAATGGACCGGCCAGTCGCGCGAAGAAAAGCTCTCGGGCTCACAAGCCTTCATCCTGTTCGGCTTCTCATTGCTGGCGGTTTTTCTGGCCCTGGCCGCGCTGTATGAAAGCTGGTCGATTCCGCTGTCCGTGGTACTGGTGGTGCCGCTGGGGGTGCTGGGGGTGCTGCTGGGCGGCAATGTGGGCGGCCTGTCGAATGACGTGTACTTCAAGGTCGGCCTGATCACCATCATTGGCCTGTCGGCAAAAAATGCCGTGCTGATCATCGAGTTCGCCAAAGAGCTGCACGCCCAGGGCAAGGGCGTGGTGGAGTCGGTGTTGCAGGCCGCTCACCTGCGCTTTCGCCCGATTGTGATGACCTCCCTGGCCTTCATTCTGGGCGTGCTGCCGCTGGTGCTGGCCACCGGTGCCGGCTCGGCCGGGCAACGCGCGATTGGCACCGGCGTGATGGGCGGCATGATCACGGCCACCACACTGGCGGTGTTTTTTGTGCCGATCTTCTTTGTCGTGGTGCGCCGGGTTTTCAAGGGGAGCGAGCGCCAGCGCAGGATGTTTGCCCATGAGAGCGATGATGGCCCGGTGCCGGCTGCCAAGCCTCCGGCTGCTTCGCCTGCCACCACCACAAATGCTGCCGGGGCGGGGCACTGACCATGAGCTTGCAAAATAAAACCATGTCTGGGCGCGGCTACGGTTCCAACACGGCCAGCAATGCAATCGCCACACTGGTAAGGGAGGCAGAAAAAGCCAATATCCCATTTGTGGCAGCACTACCGGGCGCATTGCGGCGTTGCTCCTCGCTTGTGTGGCTCGCCACACGGCGCTCAGAGCGCCTTGCACTGCATCCCGCCAGCGCACCCAAAAACGGTATATTGGCTATTTCCGCCTCCCTAAGCGGTAGCGTTTCAACACCCGTCTACCGCGCATTGCGCGCCCTGATCCTTGGCCCGGTTGCCGCTGCCGCCTTGCTTGCCGGTTGCCAAAACCTGGTGCCCCACTACGAACGCCCTGTGGCGCCGGTAGCGGCCAGCTTCCCCGGCGAGGCAGCCAGCGCCACTGCTGCCACGCCAGCGGCGGAGATTGAATGGCGGCAGTTTTTCAAGGATGCGCGCCTTAAACGCCTGATCGAACTGTCCCTTCAAAACAACCGCGACTTGCGCCTGGCTGTGCTCAACATCGAGCAGACCCGCGCGCAACTGGGTGTGCGCCGCGCCGATGAGCTGCCGACCGTCAACGCAGGCGCGACGGGGTCACGCGTGCCCAACACCTCAGGTGGCATCAGCAGCACTTACACAGCGGGTTTCAGCGTCACAGCCTATGAGCTGGATTTTTTTGGCCGTGTGAGGGCATTAAGCCAGGCTGCGCAGGCGCTGCTGCTGGGGTCTGAAGAAGCCCGCAAGACGGTGCACATCTCGCTCATTGCGTCGGTCGCCAATAGCTACCTGAGCCTGCTGGCCGATGAAGAAGGGCTGCGCCTGACGCGCGAGACCTTGCGTACCCGCGAGGCATCGCTCAAGCTCACCCAACTGAAATTTGACAATGGCGCGGCGTCGCAGCTTGACGTGTCGCAGGCCGCATCGCTGCTGGAAAGCGCCAAAGTCACGCTGGCCCAGCTCACGCGCCAGAGCGCGCAGGATGAGAACGCGCTGGTGCTGCTGGTGGGGCAGCCCGAGTCGGCCGATTCAGCAGCCGATGTAGCGGCCACTTTAGCAACCCATCTACCGCGCGCTCTACCGAACGCTTTATCGAACGCTCTACCGAACCCTTTGCCCGACGCTTTGCCGGACGCTTTGCCAGGCACCTCGCCAGTCACTTTGCCGGGTGCCCTGCCGCTTGGCGGGCAGGCGCTGGTGCCTGATCTGCCCGCCAGCCTGCCGTCAGACCTGCTGGTGCGCCGACCCGACGTGCGCCAGGCCGAGCAGCAATTGCTGGCGAACAACGCCAATATTGGTGCAGCGCGTGCGGCGTTTTTTCCGCGCATCACGCTCACCGGCAGTGTCGGTCTGGCCAGCACCGATCTGGGCCGTTTGTTCACCAACGGCGGGCTGGCCTGGACGTTTGCCCCACAATTGCTGTTGCCAATTTTTGACGCCGGGCGCAACCAGGCCAACCTGGAAGCGGCTCAGGTGAACCGCGACATTGCTGTGGCGCAGTATGAAAAAGCCATACAAACCGCTTTTCGCGAAGTGGCTGACGCACTGGCAGGCCGCGCCACGTTGGGCGAGCAGTTGCGGGCCCAGGCAGCACAGCTCAAAGCCGAGGAAACGCGGATGCAGTTGACCGATCTGCGCTACCGCAACGGTGCCGCCAGCTATTTCGACATTTTGGATGCCCAGCGCTCGCTGTTCACGGCGCAGCAGGCGCTGGTGCAGGTGCAGGCGCTGCAGGTTCAGAACCTGGTGACGCTGTACAAGGTGCTGGGCGGCGGTTGGAAGGATGCTGCGCCTGTTCGGTAGATTTCGGCTATTGAGACTTCAGTCAATGAGGCTTAAGTTCGTTGGATTGGCCTTTGACTCCACCCCATGAAGCCCAGCTATTTAAACCCTGCGTGTTCACCGGTCCGATAATCCTTGCCAACATGGCACTAATTACATTTCTCAATGCACAACTGGCTTTCGGTCACGTTCCCCTGCTGGATCACACCGATTTTTCTCTTGAATCTGGCGAGCGGGTCGGCTTGATTGGCAGGAACGGTGCCGGCAAGTCGTCTTTGCTGAAAATTCTGGGCGGGCTGGAAAACCCGGATGACGGCACCCTGCAGTACCAGCAGAACCTGCGCCTCGCGTACGTCGCGCAGGAACCGTTGCTCGACCCGGACGCCACTGTTTTTGTAGCGGCAAGTGAAGGTGTGGAAAGGGCTAAGAGCCTGATTGACCAGTATTCTGACGGGCAGGGTGATCTCGACGCACTGCAAAGCGAGATCGAAGCCTGCGACGGCTGGAACTGGGAACAGCGTGTGACAGAAACACTGCATCGGCTGCACCTGGACAAGGACGCGCTAATCAGCACACTGTCAGGCGGCACCAGGAAAAGAGTCGCACTGGCCCAGGCCCTGGTTGCGCAACCCGACGTGTTGTTGCTGGATGAGCCCACCAACCATCTGGACTTGGACTCGATTGAATGGCTCGAAGACCTGTTGATTGACTTCAAGGGCAGTGTGGTCACGATTACCCATGATCGGGCATTTCTTGACCGCGTGGCGACCCGCATTGTTGAACTTGACCGGGGGCATTTGAACGCCTACCCGGGCAACTTTGGCCAGTATCTGCTTCAAAAAGAAGAGCAAATGGCACAAGAGGCCGTGATCAGCGCCAAGGCCGACAAGCTGCTGGCCCAGGAAGAAGTCTGGGTCCGCAAAGGTGTGGAGGCCAGGCGCACGCGAAGCCAAAGTCGCATCGTACGTCTTGAAAATTTGCGCTCCAGCCACGCTGCACGGCGTGATGCCCAGGGCAGCGTGCGCATGGATGTCGCGTCCGGCGCTCCAGGTGGCAAGCTGGTCGCCGAGTTGACGGATGCCAGTCTGTCGTTCGGTGACAAAGTCATTGTGAAGGACTTTACCGCCACCATCCTGCGTGGCGACAAAGTCGGGCTGATTGGCCCCAACGGCGCTGGCAAAACCACCTTGCTCAAACTGATTCTGGGCGAACTGCTGCCTGATGGCGGCAAGGTTCGCCAGGGTGCCAACCTGCAGGTGGCTTATTTCGACCAGATGCGCAACGCGCTTGACCTCGACGCCACGCTGGAAAATTTCATCAGCCCCGGCAGCGAATGGATAGAGATTGGCAACCAGCGCAAACACGTCAAAAGCTATTTGACCGATTTCCTGTTTTCACCGGCACGGGCCAATTCGCCCGTGCGCTCGCTGTCTGGCGGTGAACGCAACCGCCTGCTGCTGGCACGGCTGTTTGCCCGCCCGGCCAATGTGCTGGTGCTGGATGAGCCCACCAACGATCTCGACATTGACACTCTGGAACTGCTTGAAGACCTGCTACAGAACTACGAAGGCACGGTGTTCCTGGTAAGCCACGACCGCACCTTCCTGGACAATGTGGTCACCAGTACCATTGCCTTTGAAGGTGCCGGGCTGTGGCGCGAATACGAAGGCGGCGTTCGAGACTGGCTGATGCAGTCAAGGCGCAGTAAAAAGATGCTTGACACTACATATTCAATAGCTAACAATTCATATGCTACAAAGGCTAAAGGCAAAACTATAGCTCAAAAAAATACAACTCAAAGTACCCCAAAAACACAAACCTCAGCGGCGCGCAAGCTCGGCAACAAAGAGCAGCGTGAACTTGACAGCTTGCCCAACAGCATCAGTGCGCTGGAGCAGGAGCAAGCGGCCATCCAACGCGAGCTGGCGGATGGCAGTGTCTACGCCCGCGATCCCGCCCGCGCCGCCGAACTCGCCAAACGCGACACCGTGATCGAGGAAGAGTTGCACGCGGCACTCACCCGATGGGAAGCGTTGTCATCGGTTTGAGCCCAGTCGCAAATAGTACCTGTCAAGTAACGACCATCACAACCACTCTCCGTGCAGCGCATGCCAGAAACCCACCACCACCGACCGATCCGCGTCCTGCACCTGGAGGATTCTGCTGTTGACCACCAACTCCTGCACCGGGCTCTGGCGCAATCAGGGGTGACGTTCAGCATGCAACGGGTCGAAACACTGGAAGCGTTTGAGGAAAATTTCCGGACGTCAGAATTTGATGTCATTGTGGCTGACTACCGCTTGTCAGGCTTCACCGCGATTGATGCATGGAACCTGTTGCTTGTGCAAAATCAGCGCCCGCCGTTCATTCTTCTGTCGGGCGCCATTGGCGAACCAGCCGCCGTCGCGGCCATCAAACTCGGCATGAGTGACTACTTGCCCAAAGGTGACATGGGCAAGTTGGCCCATGTCATTCAGCGCGCCATCGAGATGCACAAGGCCCGGGCCGCCAAAGCGCGCTCCGATGCGGAGCTTGCAGCGTCTGAGCGGCGGCTGGCTGACTTTGCCGAGCACCTGCAAACGACGATCGAACAGGAGCGGGCGGCCATTGCCCGCGAAATTCATGATGACATTGGAGGCTCGCTGGCCGCCATCAAATTCAACCTTGCCTGGATCGCCCGGCATTCAAATGACCCAAGCACGGTGGAGCACGTCAACGTGGCCACCGAGATGTTGCACCATGCCATTGGGGCGAGCCAGCGCATCATGATGAACTTGCGTCCCGCCATCCTCGATCAAGGCCTGGTGGCGGCGCTGGACTGGCTGTCTGCGGGGTTTGAAAAGCGCACCGGAATAAAAACCCTGTTTCGCGCCACGCCGCAGGAAAACGAACTCGACAAGGCGGTTCAGCTCACGGCTTACAGGACCGCCCAGGAAGCCTTGACCAATATTTCAAAATATGCCCAGTGCAATCAAGTCACAATCGAGTTGTCTGATACCCGGGGCGTGCTGACACTGGAGGTCAGCGATAACGGCTGCGGCATCGCGGCCATCGATGTTGACAAACCCAAGGCGTATGGTCTCAGAGGACTTCGTGAACGTGCCAAAACCGTGGGTGGCTGGCTCGATGTGAGCACGCATGCCGGCGTTGGCACCTCAATTATTCTCTCCGTCCCACTGACATCCAGCCAGCAACCTGAAGCCCAGGAAACAAAGGAACCTTTCAATGATTCGAGTTATTCTCTGTGACGACCATGCCGTGGTACGCCGGGGCATTCGGGACACGCTGTCCGAAGCGGCGGACATCAAGGTCGTCGCCGAGGCAGGAAGCTACTCCGAGGTGCGCGAAGCGTTGCGGTCCCACCCGTGTGAAGTGCTTGTCCTTGATTTAAACCTGCCGGGTCGTGGTGGGCTGGAGGTACTGTTCAGCGTGCGTGAGTCGGCCCCAGCCGTCAAGGTATTGATCGTCTCCATGTACCCTGAAGACCAATACGCGATTCGGTGCCTGCGGGCGGGCGCGCAAGGCTACCTGAACAAGGCGGGGGACCCTTCCGAGCTGATCACCGCCGTGCGCACGGTCATGCAGGGGCGCAAATATGTAACGCCTGAAGTAGCGCAAATGCTGGTCGAGAGTCTTTCATCGCCTTCAGGCGATGCCCCGCGGCATGCTTCGCTGTCCGAACGGGAACTGCAGACGCTTCTTAAAATTGCGTCAGGCAAACGCCTGTCAGACATTGCAGAGGAACTGATGCTCAGCCCCAAGACGGTCAGTGTTTACCGCTCACGGGTGCTGGAGAAATTAAAGCTGTCCAACAATGCTGAGTTGACCGTTTACGCCATTCGCAATGAGCTGGTTTGAGGGCGGAAGGTTGAGCGTTCCTGAGTGTCCCGTCCCGTGTGATCCTCTCCCCCTACGGCAGCACCGGCACAAAGCGCTGCGCGCGTTTGCCGGTATCGACTTCCGCCGTATACACACTGCCCTGCGCATCCACCGCGATGTTATGCACCCAGTGGAAATCACCGGCCTGGCGACCCGAGCGGCCAAAGCTGCCGATCACCTCGCCAGTCTCGCGCATCCGGACTGCCGCCGCCCTCATGAAACATCCAAAATCGGGCGTCAACTGACCGAATCCCGCTGGTGCCTGCGGGTGCTATTGCTTGGAGCGTGGGGCAGAACGTTGGCGATGCGGGAAAGGCGTCTGTGCACTCAAATTTATAGGACTGCGACAGTTGCGGAGTACATTCCAAGCCAATACTGAATATGGAACACTGTTTGGTCGACTTGCTCAATCGCAGTGTCGCCCTTCCAAGATTGCCCAGGCCATCCCAACCGACCGAGGGTAGCCCAAGCAAAGCAGAATGTGGAAACCACTGCGAGTACCGGGCTGAGGGTCGGTATTCCAAGCTTCAGATACCAGATTGCACTGCCTACAGCGACGAGCGTGCGGCAATTGGCCGATTTCGGAAGTTTCATGAGGCCACAAGCCGGGAAGCGTCCCCCCGTTGGAAGACTCTTCTTGCGCGCTTTGGACTTCGTCCTGGGCGAAAAGATCACGAACTAGATGATGGCGGTTTCAGCCATCATCACGTCTACCCCTGCGGAAGCGAAGTTGGCAAGGTCGGCAGCGGCTGCCTGGCCTTGCGCGGACCCCATGCCCGACGCGATAGATTCCATCGAGTCAAATTCCAGCATGGCCACCAGATAAGCGCCATGCTTGCCGCCCATGCCCATGACATCGCCGCGGGTGACTTCGTAGCGGCGCAGACCCGGAATGGTCTTGGCGAGTGGCACGTGCTTGTTGAAGTAATAGCTGTCGAACGCAGCCGGGTCTTTGGGCTGTTGGTAGATTGCGAAGAGCTTT
>JANMVO010000214.1:0-8937 GCA_031392805.1 Rhodoferax sp.
CGTAGCGCTCCCGCACCCATTGTTCCTGCACGAAATACACCGGCTGGCCGCAGGCGTTGTAGCGGGCACAGTGCTTGCCCCAGTGCTTTTGATGGCCAGGCGGCACGTAAAGGTAGATCGGCTGGCGCTGCACCAACACCGGGGCAGGTGCAATGATCACCGGTTGCGGGTAGACGAGCACCGGTTGCGGGTAGTTGCCAATGTCGACACGGCCATAAACCCCCGGCTGATTGATTCCAATTGAGACGCCCACACTGGTTTGGGCCAACACGGCACCGCACGCACAGGCACCGGCGAACAGGGCGATGGTGGCAAGTTTTTTCATCATGGTCTTCAGTCTTCAGAGTTGATCTGCTCTTGTAACGGCGCAGGTTCGTGCAAGGCTGACCTCGAAAGAGTAAGGCTTTGTGAATGGAACCATGGAATGCTTATTTATTAATAGCTAACTATTCATATATTTCAAAGGCAAAAGGCAATTTTATTTGTCCCGCAATGTGGACATCCAACATCCCGGTATCAGTTGGGGACAGAGCTGGTTCGCTTCGCGTAACTGCGGTCTGTCCCGCAAAGTCTCAGACTATCCTGCTCTTCTGGTTACCCCAGTAACGGTCGCGCAATGGCTTTTTGTAGAGCTTGCCGGTGGGCAGACGCGGCAGCGCGGCGTCGAAGTCGATGCTCTTGGGGCACTTGAGTTTGGCCAGATGCGCCTGGCAGTAGGCGATCAATTCGGCTTCCAGCTCTGGGCCAGTCGCCACACCCGGCATGGGCTGCACCACCGCCTTCACCTCTTCGCCCAGGTCCTCGTTGGGCACACCAAACACAGCCGCGTCAGCCACTTTGGGGTGCACGATCAGCAGGTTCTCGCATTCCTGCGGGTAGATGTTGACGCCCCCGCTGATGATCATGAAAGTCGAGCGGTCCGTCAGGTACAAAAAGCCGTCATCATCGACGTAACCCACATCGCCCACGGTGCTCATGCTGCCATCCGCCGAGCGGGTTTGGGCGGTGCGCTCAGGGTCATTGAAGTAGGCAAAGGGCGTGGCGGTTTTGAACCATATTTCGCCCGGCAGGCCTTTCGCTGCGGGCTGCATCTGCCCGTCCAGAATATGCAAGTCGCCCATCATCACGCGGCCCACGGTACCGCGGTGCGCCAGCCATTCGGCGCTGTCGCAAGCGGTGAAACCCAGGCCCTCGGTGGCACCGTAGTACTCGTGGATGATGGGCCCCCACCAGGCAATCATCTGCTCCTTGACCTGCGCCGGACAGGGTGCAGCGGCGTGAATGGCAACTTCCAGCGATGAGCGCCCGTAACGGTTGCGCACGTCGGTCGGCAGCTTGAGCATGCGGCTGAACATGGTGGGCACCAGTTGGGTATGGGTCACCTGGTATTTCTCTATCAACGCCAGGTAAGCCTCGGGGTCGAAGTGCTCCATGATGATCACGGTGCCGCCATTGCGAATCGCCAGTGCCACCGCCGCTTGCGGCGCCGAGTGATACAGCGGAGCAGGCGATAGATAGACCATGCCTTCGCGATAGCGCCACAGCTTGTTCAAAAACAGAAAAAGTGGCAGGTCGTGCCACGGCGGCTCTTCAGGCAGCGGGCGCAAAATGCCCTTGGGCCGGCCGGTGGTGCCTGAGGAATACAGCATCGCCGTGCCCAGCCATTCGTCGGCGATTGGCGTTTCGGGGCAGGCCGCGGTGGCAGCGGCAAGATTGACAAAAGGCGCGTCATTGCCGGTGCCATCCACCATCAGGGCCAGGCGCACATTCGGGCATGACTTCAGAGCTTCTTGCGCCACCTCCCGCATGGCGCGCGAGGTTATCAGCACTTTGGACTCGCTGTTGTTCAGGATGTAGGCCAGCTCCTGCGCGGTCAGAAACGAGTTGATGCAGGTGTAGTACAGGCCGGCGCGGTGCCCCGCCGCGCAGGCCTCCAGGTAGCGGTTGTTGTTTTCCATGAAGATCGCAAAGTGATCCAGCCGCTGCAAGCCATTGGCGCGCAGCAGATGGGCCAGGCGGTTGCTGCGCCGGTCCAGCTCTGCGTAGGTCACTGCCTCGCCCGTGCTGGCCATGATGAACGCGGCCTGAGCCGCGTGCTGTTTCGCGTGAATACCTGAATACATGGTTTTGTCTCCTGCGTTTAACTGGAATCAGTTTTCAATTAAACGCAAATACTAGTCCAGAAAACTGCGTCCTGTTACCCTTGTGACAGGAACATGGCAATGCACTCCGGACAATGGGCGGTTGGCTATCAATGGCCATCAATCAATTTCGGGGAGAAAGAAAGCATGACAGCAATCAACGCTGTGGTGAGTTTGAGTGTCGAAGACGGTGTGGCGGTGCTCAGCATCAATTCGCCGCCAGTCAATGCCTTGTCGGTCGGTGTTCGCGACGGCCTGGCCATGGCGTTCCAGCGGGTGCTCGGCGACGCAGCCATCCAGGCCATCGTGTTGATTTGCGAGGGCAAGACTTTTATTGCCGGGGCCGACATCGCAGGCTTTGGAAAACCACCGCAAGGTGCCAACCTGCTGGAGGTTTTGACGGCGATTGAAGGCGCATCGCAACATGTGGTGGCCGCCATCCACGGCACCGCGCTGGGCGGTGGCTTTGAAGTGGCATTGGCCTGCCACTACCGGATGGCCGTGCCGTCAGCCAAATGCGGCCTGCCCGAAGTCAAACTGGGTTTGCTGCCGGGTGCCGGTGGCACGCAGCGCTTGCCGCGCATCGTGGGTGTCGAGCGGGCGCTGGAGATGTTGACCTCGGGCGAACATGTGGGTGCCAATGCGTGCTTCGAGATGGGGTTGATTGACGCGCTGGTAGATGAAGGCAAACTGCGCGAAGGCGCAGTTGCCTTTGCACGCGATCTGATCGCCAACCAGCGGCCCTTGAAAAAGGTGCGTGACCTGGACGGCAAACTGGCAGCGGCGCGGACCAAGCCTGAAATATTTGCAAACTTCCGCAAAGCCAACGCCAGGAAGTTTCGCGGTTTTGACGCGCCAGATTTCAACATCCGCTGTGTCGAGGCCGCCGTCAGCATGCCCTTTGACCAGGGCATCGCCTTGGAGCGAAAGCTGTTCATGGAACTGATGACCGGGGTACAGTCTGCCGCGCAGCGCTACGCATTTTTCGCTGAACGCGCGGTCTGGAAAATCCCCGATGTGCCAGCGGATACACCCACCCTGCCCTACACCCAGGTTGGCATCATTGGTGCGGGCACCATGGGCGGCGGCATTGCCATGAATTTTCTCAACAAAGGCATACCGGTCACGATGGTCGAGACCCGGCAGGACGCTCTGGATCGCGGCGTCGCCACCATCCGGCGCAACTACGAAAACACCGCCAAACGCGGCCGGCTCACCATGGCCGAGGTTGAAAAGCGCATGGCCGTGCTGACCGGAACACTCTCACTCGAAGCCCTGGCCAGGTGCGACCTGGTGATCGAAGCCGTGTTTGAGGACATGGCCGTCAAAAAAGAGCTGTTCAGCAAGCTTGATGCCATCGTCAAGCAAGGCGCGATTCTGGCCACCAATACTTCGCGGCTTGACGTGAACGAGATCGCATCGGCCACCAGACGGCCTGAATCGGTCATTGGCCTGCATTTTTTCTCACCCGCCAATGTGATGCGACTGCTTGAAGTAGTGCGTGGCGACAAGACCTCGAACGCAGCGATTGCGACCTCGATGCAGATGGCGCGCAAGATTGGCAAAGTCGCCGCTCTCGTGGGCGTGTGCCCCGGCTTTGTTGGCAACCGCATGCTGGCGCAGCGCCAGCGCGAGGCACAAGCCTTGATGCTCGAAGGTGCAAAACCGCAGGATATTGACCGCGTGCTGTTTGATTTTGGCTTTCCCATGGGCCCGTTTGCGATGTCTGACCTGGCAGGACTTGACCTGGGCTGGACGCGCGAAACATCAACCGGCGAAACCATGCGCGAAAAGCTCTGTGAACTGGACCGGCGCGGGCAAAAGACCGGCGCTGGCTACTATGACTACGACGCTGATCGCAACCCAACGCCCAGCGCTGTGGTGGACAAGCTGATCCTTGAACTCGCCGCAAAAAAAGGCATCGTTCGCCGAAGCATTGCAGATGAAGAAATCCTGGAACGCTGCATCTACCCCATGATCAACGAGGGCGCGAGAATTCTGGAAGAAGGCAAAGCCATCCGCGCCTCGGACATCGACATAATCTGGATCAACGGCTACGGTTTTCCGGTCTATCGCGGCGGCCCGATGTTCTATGGCGACACCGTCGGGTTGCCGAAGGTGCTCGACAAATTGCGGCATTTTCAGGCGAAATTTGGGGCTGACTTCAAACCGGCCAAACTATTGGAGAAACTGGTGGTTGAAGGCAAGCGGTTTCAGGATTTGAATTAACCAACCCAGAAATTTAAAGGAGATAGCAATGCGTCAGGCAGTCATCGTTTCTTACGCCCGCACCGGGCTGGCCAAGGCCACGCGCGGCGGCTTCAACAACACCTCGCACATGGCGATACTGGGCCACGCCATCAAGCATGCCGTCGCGCGCTCAAAAGTTGATCCCAAAGAGGTTGAGGACGTTGTGGCCGGCTGCGTCGCCGCGCACGGCAACGTGGCGCGCGCTGCGGCGCTGCTGGCGGGCTTGCCAGTGACCACGGCGGGGGTCAGCCTGCACCGGGCCTGCTCGTCAGGCCTGAACGCCATCGCCAACGCCGCGCACCACATTGTTGAAGAAGGTGCCAGTGTGGTGGTGGGCTGCGGTGTCGATTCCATCACTTTTCAGGGCACGGGTGGTGGCGGGCGCGACCCGCGTCTGGTCGATCTGTACCCTGACTTCTGGATGCCAATGATTGACACCGCAGATGTCGTCTCGGAGCGCTACAAAATCAGCCGCCAGTACCAGGACGAGTATTCGCTGGAGTCGCAACGCCGCATGGCAGCCGCGCAGCAGGCCGGCAAATTCAAGGATGAAATCATCGCGGTCAAAACACAGATGAAGGTGGTTGACAAGGTGACCAAGGCAGAGACCCTGGTCGATGTGGTGGTTGACCGCGACGAGTGCAACCGGCCAGAAACTACGCTTGAAGGTCTGGCCAAACTTGAACCGGTCAAAGGGCCTGGCAAATATGTGACCGCAGGCAACGCCAGTCAGTTGTCCGACGGTGCAGCAGCACTGGTGTTGATGGAAGCGAAAGAGGCGCAGCGGCGTGGCCTGGAACCCCTGGGCGCGTTCAAGGGCTGGGCGATTGCGGGCTGCCAGCCTGATGAGATGGGCATTGGCCCGGTCTTTGCCATACCACGCCTTTTGCAACGCCATGACTTGAAGGTGCAAGACATTGACCTGTGGGAACTCAACGAGGCCTTTGCCAGCCAGTGCCTGTATTGCCGCGACACATTGGGCATCGACCCGTCCAGGTACAACGTGAATGGCGGGTCGATTGCCATCGGTCATCCCTTTGGCATGACGGGTGCGCGGCTGGCCGGTCACATCCTGCTTGAAGGGCGCCGGCGCAAGGCGAAACACGTGGTGGTCTCCATGTGCATAGGCGGTGGCATGGGCGCGGCGGGCCTGTTCGAGGTTTTTTCTTGAACTCGGTGAAACCTCAGGAGGCATTGGCATGGACATGAGTTATTCCACAAGCGAGTTGGCCTTTCGCGATGAAGTGCGCGCCTGGCTGGCCGCGCACTTGCCCGCCAGCATTCGCGACAAGGTGACCAAATACCAGCCCTTGTCGCGCGAAGATCTGATTGGCTGGCACAAAATTCTGGCGGCCAAGGGCTGGGCGGTGCCGCATTGGCCGATTGAGTGGGGTGGCACCGGCTGGAACACCACGCAGCGCTATATTTTTGATGAGGAGTTTGGTCTGGCCGGTGCGCCAGGACTGGCACCCTTTGGTCCGCAAATGTGCGCTTCGGTGCTGCTCAAGTTTGGCACCGTTCAACAGAAAGACCGGTTCCTGCCGCGCATTCGCGAGGGCGATGACTTCTGGGTGCAAGGCTACTCAGAGCCCGGTGCCGGGTCGGACCTGGCGGCGCTCAAGACGCGGGCCGATCGGCAGGGCGACCATTACCTGGTGAATGGCCAGAAGATCTGGACCACCCTGGGGCATTTTGGTGACTGGATCTTTTGCCTGGTGCGCACCGACGCCAATGCCGGGAAGCGCCAGGAGGGCATCAGCTTCTTGCTGATCGACATGAAAACTCCCGGCATCACGGTGCGCCCGCTGATCCTGATGGACGGTGGCCATGAGGTCAATGAAATCTTTTTTGAAGACGTTGAGGTGCCGCTGGAAAATCTGCTCCATGAAGAGAACAAGGGCTGGACGGTCGCCAAATACCTGCTCGGCCATGAGCGCATGGGCAGCGCCCGCGTGGGGGCCTTGCGGCGCGACATGGCGGGCTTGCGGGCGCTTGCCGAACGCGAGTTCAAAAACGGCTTGCCGCTGATGCAGGACGCACGCTTTCGCGACCGCATGTCGCGCGCCGAGATTGAGCTTGACGCGCTGGAACTCACAGCCATGCGCTTTCTGGACAAGATGCGCAAAACCGGACAGCCACCCGGTGCGGATGTGTCGATGCTCAAAATCAGGGGCACCGAAGTGCAGCAGGCGATCACCGAGCTGATGATGCAGGCCGTGGGGCCCAATGCGCAGCCGTTCATCGCCGTTGAAGGGGGTGCGGTGGACCCCTATGCGTCGCGCCTGGCACCGCGCTACTTCAACTTCCGCAAGGCCAGCATTTACGCGGGATCCAACGAAATTCAGCGCAACATCATCGCCAAGATGACGCTGGGTCTGTAGCCGCCCCGCACCAGGAAAACAACATGGATTTCGACTTCAATGAAGAACAGCACCTGCTGGCCGATTCAGTCCGCAAGTACCTCGCCAATGATTATGGCTTTGAGGCGCGCAATAAAGTGATTGCCTCCAGCGCAGGTTTCAGCCAGCCTGCATGGACGACCTTTGCCGACATGGGTTTAACCGCCATCCCGTTTGCTGCCGATGTCGGCGGTTTCGGCGGCGGGGCGGTTGACATGATGGCGGCCATGGAGGCCTTTGGCGAGGCCCTCGTGGTTGAACCGTTGCTGGATCACATCGCGCTGGCCACACGCCTGGTTGCGCGCGCAGGTTCTGCTGCGCAGCGCTCAACCACCCTGCCCGCCCTGCTGGACGGCAGCCGCAAGGCCACATTTGCGTATCTTGAACGCGGGCGGCGTTATGCCTTGGATGCATGGTCCATGACCGCCAGCAAGACGGCCATGGGCTGGAGACTTGAGGGTGAAAAAGTGGTGGTCATTGGCGCGCCGCTGGCAGACGTTTTCGTGGTTTCCGCCCGCACCGATAGCGATAGCAATAGCGATAGCAATAGCGATAGTGGCCGTGAAAATAGGGGCGGCACCAGCCTGTTTATGGTTGATCGCAACGCGCCAGGCGTCAGCGTCAGCGGCTATCGCACGGTGGATGGCCAGCGTGCGGGCGACGTCACTTTCTCAGGCGTGATGCTGAGCCACGACGCACTTTTGGGTGGGGAGGAAAATCACGGAAAAGCGCTGCCCCGCATCGAAGAAGCGGTAGATTTCGCCACCGCCCTGCTCTGCTCAGATGCCGTTGGCGCGATGAAATCCGCCAACGACGCAACGCTCGAATACCTTAAAACCCGCAAACAGTTCGGCACGCCGCTTGGCTCGTTCCAGGCGCTGCAACACCGCATGGTGGACATGTTCATCGCCTGTGAACAGGCCCGCTCGATGGCGATACTGGCCGCCTGCCGCGTCGATACGGCGGCCAACACGCTTGACGCCGCCGCAATCAAGGCCCGCAAGGCGGCGGTTTCAGGCGCCATGGTCAACATCGCCGACGCAGCCCGCCTGATCAGCCAGGAATCAGTGCAGTTGCACGGTGGCATGGGCATGAGCGAAGAGATGAAGGTGTCCCACACCTTTCGCCGCCTCACAGTACTGGCACAGCGCTTTGGCGATGCGGACCACCACCTGGAGCGCTACGCGGCAATGAAGTAAGGGTTTGACGCGGTTTTAGGCACAAATTGGGCCTCTAGCCCGCGTCTATAAAGCATAGTATGCTATTATGTTTGTAGTAAAAGCTCTGAGCCCGTGCGTCACCAACCAAACGCATTTCTTGGAGGCTCGTGTTTTTGCCTCTCGCTTGGGTTGTTTCGATCCTGCCGTTTGCATAAATGGGGCTAAACTGCCAGTGAAGCAAAGTCAACTGGTCTATTTTGATGAAGCCCTCTGCAGCCTTGCAATTGCACCGCGATGACATCCGGCGCATCGTTGTTGAAAACGATGCCTTGAACCCCCGCGTCTTCGGTTCCGTCGTTCATGGCGACGACACGGAGGAAAGTGATCTGGATATTCTGGTTGACCCGATCAAAGGCAAAACCACGCTGTTCAGCTTGGCCAGCATTCAACTTGAAATACAGGATTTAACTGGCGTCAAAACAGACGTACTGACACCGATGGCGCTGCATGAGCGGTTTCGCGACAAGGTGCTGGTGGAAGCATTGCCCGTATGACGGGTAAGAAGTGTTGTTTGGGACACAGTCAACAACCACCTCCCAAAGCTCGAAAAGCTGCTTGACGGTATCTTATTGGAGGCTGATGGAGGCAACAATGTTTCAGATAGTGGCCCCGTCCTATGCCCTTGAATCAAGCAAAAATATCTATTGTTTAGGCCTCTAGCCCGCGTCCACCAATCATAGTAAGCTATTATTTTTATAGCTATCTGCCTTTCAGAATTTTATCCAATGCATTGTTCCTGATGGCCGACAGCGTGCTCCGCGTGGTGATCAGTTCCGGGTCCAGCGCCACCTCGATCAGCGTGCCTTGCGGCCGCGCCAGTGCAGCCAGCAGCTCGGCCTCGAACTCGGCCGTTTTGGTGATCTTCACACCCGCATAGCCGTAGGCCCGCGCCAGTGCCGCAAAGTCGGGGTTGACCAGCGCCGTGCC
>JANMVO010000223.1:0-2260 GCA_031392805.1 Rhodoferax sp.
CAGCCGGCGCTGGTCATACACCGAGCCCTCGGGCAGCCGCGCCAGACGCGGCACCAGCACCGGGTCGTAGCGCTCCACACCGGTGACCTGCATTTTTCCCAGCCGGTACAGTGGACCTGAATCAAGCGTGAGCGACAAACCTGCCGTGCGATTCGGCGCGTCGATGTCTGCAAGGCTGGTGTCCAGTTTGCCGGCCGGGTAACGCCGCGCCACCAGGTCGCGCAGGGCCTGCGTCTTGGCGCCATCCCATGCGTCCTGGGTGAAGGTGCGGCCTGTGGGCAGGCGCCAATTGCGGCGAATACCTTCGCGCTGACTGACTGCATCCGGATCAACCGATTGGGCAATATCGCCGGCAAAGTCGATGGCCACAGACCCTGTCACGCTGGCCTCGCCTGGATCAATAAACACCATGATCGTGGGGCGCTGACCGGAAGCGCTTTCACGGGTAATACGAATCTCGGGACTGAAATAGCCGAGCGTTCCGACCAGATTGCGCACATTGCCTTCCGCCAGCACGATCAGGCGCGCCAACTCGGCATCGTCCAGATCGGTCACTGCCCGATACCGCTGCAATTCAAGATGCCTTTCAACCAGCCCCCGCAAGTCGTTGAACTGCGGCGGCGTGCGCACGGAGATATCGAAGGCGGTGATGGCCGAATCTGCACCGGTGGGCCCGATGGCGCCTGGCGGCGTGGGCGGCGCATCTGAATGTGGCGGAGGCGTCGCAAGTGGCGGTGTGGTGGGTGCCGTATCCGAAGGCTGGCCGGCACTGGCGCTGCCGTGCTCGCCAGAAATTGCAGTTGCAGGTGATTGCGCGCTGACGGCAGGCGCAAAGACAATGGCGAGCAGGGCGAGTAAAACGTCCAGGGCAAGCCTTTTGGCGAAGATTTCTGTCAGTGCGTCCGTGCGCGCTGGGCGCTTGCAGGATGTGGTCACGCATTCCAGTTTACTTTTACTGGGGCAGCAAGCGCATAAGCTGCTCAAATCCCTTGATCATCAGTGGATGCATTCGGCAACAGATGCGGGAGCCGCTGATTCGCCTGAACCCTGAATTTATGAAAAAAGTGCCGGTAGCCCAATAGATACCTGCGCAAGAAGCTATTAAATCTATAGCAATTAACCCGTGATACTAACTTTCCCTGTGCCGGCCATACTCGGCTGGCAACAAGCGCCTGCCCACACCCGATGGGACGTCAGGCATCGCCGCGTCGTTCATCTGCCGTTCATGTGAATGCAAGGGCTTGTTCATCCGGTGGCCGGCGTGGCGTTCATGTCAGCCGCTGAAAATGAAGAACTTGATGGGTGCGTTTTGTGATCAGACCGCGAGGAAACTGTTCAGGCGAACCGAAAACATCAGTACGAACCTTTACTTCAACCTGATATTAGGAAATTCATGACTTCAGACATCAACGCCCGCCGCTCCTTTTTTCGAAGCGCCTGTTGCGGCTCATTGGGGTTCGCGGCGACGATAGCCGCTCCTCAGGTCTTCGCGGCGGACGCCAAAAAGACGGCTTTGACGGCCGATCAGGCGCTTGCCCGGCTGAAAGAAGGCAATGCCAAGTTCCTGACCGATAGTCCGTTACAGGCTGTGCAGGGCAGGGACCGCCGGCTTGAGATCGCGCGTGGGCAGACCCCTTTCGCTGTGCTGGTCTCGTGTTCTGACAGCCGCGTGCCGCCCGAAGTTTTATTTGGTCGCGGTCTGGGTGAGCTTTTCATTGTCCGCAATGCCGGCAACACGGTTGACACGGTGGCGCTGGGCAGCATTGAGTACGCGATTGCGGTGCTGGGTGTACCGCTGGTTGTCGTGTTGGGTCATGAGCGCTGCGGTGCCGTCGAGGCTGCCTTGTCTGTCGTCGAGAAGAACACGGTTTTTCCGGGCAGTTTGAACCAGATGATCGAGCCGATTCTGCCGGCCGCATTGATGGCTCGCAGCACGGGTGCAAAAGGAGAAGCACTGCTGGACGCTGCCGTGCGCGAAAACATTCGCCGTGTGGTGAACCGTATTAAAAACTCCGAGCCGGTGCTGATGAATCCGATCAAGACCGGTCAGGTCAAGGTTGTCGGCGCCCGTTACGACCTCGACGACGGCGAAGTGGACTTTTTCGTTTAAGTTGACCTGGCGCGCTTCGCCCGGGCGGTGCGTTTGGCGCGCGCGGGGTTACCATCTTGACCCCATGATCCGCATTCGCCTCACCCATGCGCTCACCCTGGCACTTGTGTTGCTGGTGGCGCTGGCGCTTTTGCAGGGCGCCACGGCCTA
>JANMVO010000271.1:0-11401 GCA_031392805.1 Rhodoferax sp.
GACCTTGATCATGGCTATTTCGGCACGCGCCCCCTTGTTGCCCACTTTGTCCATCATGTCGGCAGTTTTGAGCGTCAGCAGGCGCGTCATCTCGATGTCAATGCGCGCATGGGCCACCCGCTCTTCCCATACCGATTGCTCTGAGATCCGCTTGCCAAACGCCACGCGTGACTGCAGGCGCTTGACCATTTTCTCCAGCGCCACCTCAGCACTGCCAATGATGCGCATGCAGTGGTGAATGCGCCCTGGCCCCAGGCGCCCCTGCGCGATCTCAAAGCCGCGCCCCTCGCCCAGCAGCAGGTTCTCGACCGGCACGCGCACGTTCTTCAAAATCACCTCGGCGTGACCGTGCGGTGCGTCGTCAAATCCGAACACCGGCAGCATGCGCACCACTTCAATCCCCGCTGCGTCCAGCGGCACCAAAATTTGCGATTGCTGTGAATGCTTGGGCGCAGCGGGGTCGGTCTTGCCCATCACGATGGCCAGTTTGCAGCGCGGGTCACCCACGCCGGAAGACCACCACTTGCGGCCATTGATGACGTAATGGTCGCCATCGCGCACGATGCGGGTGTCGATGTTGGTGGCGTCGCTGGAGGCCACATCCGGTTCGGTCATCAGGAATGCAGAGCGGATTTCACCGGCCAGCAGGGGCTGCAACCAGCGCGCCTTGTTGGCGTCAGACGCATAGCGCGCCAGCACTTCCATGTTGCCGGTGTCGGGGGCCGAGCAGTTGAAGATTTCAGACGCAAAATTGACGCGGCCCATCTGTTCGGCGCACACCGCGTACTCAAGATTGCTCAGGCCCGCGCCCTTGTACGGGCTGCCTTCATGGGCGGAGTCTTTGGGCAGGAAGAGGTTCCACAGGCCTTCCGACTTGGCTTTGGCCTTCAGCGCTTCGACGATGGGCACCACCTGCCAGCGGTTCTCGCCAAAGGCTTTCATCTGCGCCTGGTAGACCGGCACGGCGGGGTAGACGTGCGCGTCCATGAAGGCCATCACGCGGTTGCGCCAGTGGACTTGGGTGTCGGATAGGGTGAAATTCATGGGCTTGGCCTTGGAGTGATGGGTTGAGGTAGCGTGGCCGACTTCTTCATCTGCCTTGAAATGATGAGCCGCCTGCTGTGACCCATGCATTTATGCTACTGCAAATCCGGCCGACACTTAGCTGAAGTCAGTCCAATGTGCGACAACGCAATGTGCTGCTTAAACCACGGTCTCGAATCTGGGGTTCACTTAAATCCGCGCCCCCTGCGCTATCCGGTGCTGATGCTATCTTTTTTAATTTCCAGCGCCGAGTCGTACAGCGAGTTGCGGGACGCACCCGTGATATCAGCCGCCAGCTTCACTGCCGTTTTGAGTGGCAGCCCGGCCAACAACAATTTCAAAACGCGTAATTCCTGCCCTGGTTGAACGGTCACGGGGGCCGCATGAAGAACCAGCACAAACTCACCGCGCGAGCGATTCGGCTGCGCTGCCAGCCAGACCGGAAAATCTCGCGCCTGCAGGGTTGCAATTTCTTCAAACTGCTTGGTCAGCTCGCGGCCGATTGTGATGTGTCGCTGGTCCAGCACGGCCAGTGCGGTGGCCAGTGCCTCAATACGGTGCGGCGCCTCCAGCAGCACAACACTGCGCGGTTCGCTGGCCAGCATTTGCACGGCCTGCATCCGTTCCCCGGACTTGGACGGCAAAAACCCGACGAAGACAAAGCCCGCATTCTCCCCGGTGTCGCTGGTGATGCCGGCCACACTGATTGCCGTGGTGATGCTGCTGGCACCCGGCAATGGCACCACAGGCAAGGCTTGAGCCCGCACAGCGGCGACCAGCCGCGCACCGGGGTCGCTGACGGCGGGTGTGCCCGCGTCGCTCACGTAGGCAACGCGCTGCCCCTGGAGCAGGCGCTCGATGACTGTAGCTGACGCGTGCGCCTCGTTGTGCTGGTGCAGCGCCAGCAGTTGTGAGGCGGTCTTGTCGATGCCATAGGCCCGCAGCAAAGCGTGTGTGTGGCGCGTGTCTTCGCAGGCGATTGACTCGACCAGCGACAGCACATGCAGCGCGCGCAGGGTGATGTCGGCCAAGTTGCCGATGGGCGTGGCCACCACATACAGCGCGCCATGCGGATAATGCTGCGCAGACGCCGCATCAAACGCGGCCGCCACAGCAGAAGCATAAACAGAACTCAAAAATGTTCTCCAAATTGAAGGCTTGGGTCAAAGTGCCTGCCCAAAGGATATCCACGACCACCAAACAGGCGGGCGACGCCGCCGAACATGACGCACTGCGGCACCTGCAGCGTGCTGGCTTGACGCTGATTGAGCGCAATTATCGAACGCCCGGGCGGGGTGGTGGCGAAATTGACCTGATCATGCGCGACGCCGACGGAACGACCGTGTTTGTGGAGGTCAGAAAGCGCGCCAGCGCGAGCCATGGGGGTGCGGCGGCCAGCGTCAGCGCCACGAAACAGCGGCGCATTATTTTCGCCGCCCGCTTTTACCTGATGCGCTTGCCGGTGCCGCCACCTTGCCGTTTTGATGTGGTGAGCGTCCAGCCGGGCGGCGTGCAATGGCTGCGCGCGGCGTTTGACGCGGCCTGATGTCCGCTGTGTCAGTGACGGCCTGCACTTCCCGAACATCTGATTGCGCCGGGCACGGTTATCATCGCCGTTATGCTTGAGCAACGCATCCAACAACATTTCATTGACAGTGCCGACCTGAAATACCAGGCGGCCCAGGTCTTGAGCAAACCCATTGCAGCGGCGGTTCAGGCCATGCTGGCCTGTGTGACCAGCGGCGGCAAGGTGCTGGCCTGTGGCAATGGCGGCTCTGCGGCCGATGCCCAGCATTTTGCGGCCGAATTTGTCGGGCGATTTGAGCGCGAGCGGCCAGAGTTGGGCGCCATAGCGCTGACGACCGACTCGTCCCTGCTCACGGCCATCGCCAATGACTACGATTTCAGCGTCATTTTCTCGCGCCAGGTGCGCGCTTTGGGCTCGCCCGGAGACGTGTTGCTGGCGATCTCCACCAGTGGCAATTCGGCCAACGTGCTGGCGGCCATCGATGCGGCGCATGAGCGCGAAATGATCGTGGTGGGTTTGAGCGGACGCGGCGGGGGCAAGATGACGCATGCGCTGCGCGATACCGATGTGCACATTTGCGTGCCCCATGACCGCACGGCGCGTATTCAGGAGGTTCATATCCTGGCGCTGCACTGCATCTGCGATGCGGTTGACACACAACAACTTGGCGAACAGGAAGCCCCGACATGAACTTTGAAAACTCTCCATTCTTTAGAAGGTTTTTGCCAGCGCTGGCGTTTGCCCTCATCGCCAGTGCCGGTTTGAGCGCCTGCGCCCCACTCATGATTGGGGGCGTTGCCATGGGCGCCCTGGTGGCGACAGACCGCCGCACGTCAGGGGCCCAACTTGAGGACGAGGGGATTGAACTTCGCGCTGCAAGCCGCCTGCGCGAGAGCCTGGGTGAGCGCGCCCATGTGAATATCGCCAGCTACAACCGCCAGGTGCTTCTGACAGGTGAAGTACCCACCGCGCAGGACAAGCAAGTGGTGGAGCAGGTTGTGTCGCGGGTTGAAAACGTTCGCGCCATCGTCAACGAGCTTGGGGTGATGGGCAGTACCAGCCTGACACAACGATCATCGGACGCGCTGGTCACAGGCAAAGTCAAAGCCGGCATGGTGGACGCCAAAGACGTGTTCGCCAACGCGTTTAAAGTGGTCACGGAGCGCGGAACCACGTATTTGATGGGACGTGTCAGCCAGCGCGAAGCGGATCGTGCGACCGAGATTGCACGGGGTACTTCTGGTGTGCAGAAAGTGGTGCGTATTTTCGAGATCATCAGCGAAGATGAGCTCAAGCGCCAGTTGCCACTGCCCGCCCCGACGCCTGGGGAAGCTAAAAAGTAATCGCCGGTGGTTGCCAGGGCAATTGACCTTCTTTGAGGGGCAGGAAACCACACACAGCGGGCGACCCCGCAATGGGCTGGAGGCGAGGAGCGCAAGAGAACAAAATCACTTCAGGCGCTTGATCAGGCTGGAGGTGTCCCAGCGCTGGCCGCCCATGTGCTGCACATCCGCATAAAACTGGTCCACCAGCGCAGTCACTGGCAGGCGTGCGCCATTGCGTTTGGCTTCATCCAGCACCAAGCCCAAGTCCTTGCGCATCCAGTCCACGGCAAAGCCAAAGTCAAAATTGCCAGCCACCATGGTCTTGCCGCGGTTGTCGAGCTGCCAGCTTTGGGCCGCGCCCTTGCCGATCACGTCCAGCACCTGGTTCATGTCCAGCCCGGCCTGCTGCCCGAAGGCAATCGCCTCAGCCAAGCCCTGCACCAGGCCGGCAATGCAAATCTGGTTCACCATTTTTGCAAGCTGCCCTGCGCCACTGGCACCCAGCAAAGTGAAGGCGCGTGAAAACGCCAGTGCCGTCGGCTGCACGGCGTCAAAGGCTGCGGCCTCGCCACCGCACATGACCGTGAGCAGGCCGTTCTGAGCGCCGGCCTGACCCCCTGACACCGGTGCGTCGATAAAGACAAGCCCAAGCGTTTTGGCGATCGCACTGAGCTCGCGGGCCACGCTGGCCGAAGCCGTGGTGTGGTCAACAAAAATCGCGCCGCGCTTCATGCCGGCAAAGGCGCCGTCGTTGCCTGGGGTGCCCCGGGCGTCATTTGCGGGCGCTTCACCCAATGTCACGCTGCGCAAATCACCGTCATTGCCAACACAGCAAAAAACAATCTCGGCATCGAGCGCCGCCTCACGCGGTGTTGCAGCATGTTTCTGCTCCGTGGCCCCCGTAAATTCTCGACACCATGCTATTGATTTAGAAGCAGTCCGGTTGTACACCGTGACCTGGTGGCCAGCTTGCGCCAAGTGCCCCGCCATGGGATAGCCCATGACGCCCAGGCCGAGAAAGGCGACTTTGCGCGGGGTTGAAACGCCGTAAGTTTTAGGGTTGATATTGGGCATATGGAACAGGCTTGAACAAGGTTAGACAATGGCGAAATTTTCAGTGCCGGCACTCAGATCCTGCGTTCTGCCGCGCTTGCTGTTAAGTTTGATCTGCAGGCGCAGATCATTGAGTGAATCGGCGTTGCGCAACGCGTCTTCATAGCTGATGGTGTGGCTCTCATACGCATCAAACAAAGCCTGGTCAAAGGTCTGCATGCCCAGATTGCGGCTCTTCTTCATGATTTCCTTGATCTCGGACACATCGCCTTTGAAGATCAGGTCGGAGATCAGCGGTGTGTTGAGCATGATCTCTACTGCGGCGGAACGGCCTTTGCCATCCTGCTTGGGGATCAGTCGCTGCGACACCAGCGCCCTGAGGTTGAGCGAGAGGTCCATCAATAGCTGCGAGCGCCGCTCCTCGGGGAAGAAGTTGATGATGCGGTCCAGCGCCTGATTGGCGCTGTTGGCATGCAGCGTGGCCAGGCACAGGTGACCGGTTTCGGCAAATGCCACGGCATGCTCCATGGTTTCTCGGTCGCGAATCTCGCCCATCAGAATCACGTCAGGGGCCTGGCGCAAGCTGTTTTTGAGAGCAATTTCCCAGCTGTCGGTGTCCAGTCCCACTTCGCGCTGCGTGACCACGCAATTCTTGTGCATGTGTACAAACTCCACCGGGTCTTCAATCGTGATGATGTGCCCGTAAGAGTTCTCGTTGCGCCAGTCCACCATGGCCGCCAGCGTGGTCGATTTGCCCGAACCTGTGGCACCAACCAGGATGCACAGGCCACGCTTGGACAATACCACTTCCTTTAGCACCTGGGGCACGCCCAGCCCGTCAATGGTCGGCAGGATCGCCGGGATGACCCGCATCACCATGCCGACCTTGCCCTGCTGGATGAACGCATTGACGCGAAAACGCCCGACGCCAGGTGGCGAGATGGCGAAATTGCATTCTTTGGTGCGCTCAAACTCCGCCACCTGTTTGTCGTTCATGACGGAACGCGCCAGCGCCAGTGTGTGCGAGGCATTGAGTGGCTGAGGCGATACCTTGGTGACTTTTCCGTCAACCTTGATCGCTGGCGGAAAGTCTCCCGTGATGAACAGGTCGCTGCCGTTGCGGCTGACCATCAGCTTTAACAGATCGTTTATGAACTTGGTGGCCTGATCGCGTTCCATGAGATTTTTGCTCCCTGATTTTATTTTGCTTCGCTGAGCCGGGCACTCACAACCCGCAGCCGCAGCGAGAGCTTGCGCGCCAGCAGCGCGATGACGTTGGCCGCCAGTTTCGGATTGGTGGCCAGCATGTCATCCATGCCTTCTGCGCCAAGGATGGCGATTTCGCATTCACTCATGCTGCTGCAAGATGAGAACCGGATGCCACTGTCCAGCAGGGACATTTCCCCCAGTACCTCGCCCGGGTGGGTTTCGGCCAGGCGCAGCCGCTCACCCCAGGGCTGTATCCGGTCAACGGCAATCGCACCGGACAGCAGCACGATCATGAAGTTGCCGTACTCGTCCTGGCGAATGATGTCCCGGTCTGCCTGCACCTTTGCGAAATCAAAAAATTTCTGAAGGCCGAGAATCGCGTCGGGATCCAGATGGTTCATGTATTTGTCATTGACCCACAAGCCCTGCAGCGTCTTGATGCCCTGCTCAGCATTCAAGCGGGTTGCCCCCACTTCTACGGCACGAGCGTCCCACGGAACCAGCAATGAGGCGGAAACGCCCAAGCGCGAAAATGCGGTGGAGAAAAGCATTGAATCCGCTTTCTCCTCACCCGGGTCTGGTTGGGATTTTTGCGTCATGAGTCCTAAAATTCCATTCATTGTGCGCCCCGTGGGGCAGGCTCTTTCAGCCGGGGAAGTTTTCCGGGATCTTGGCTTTGCTGCGCGCCTCTGCCGGGCTGATGACATTGCGTTTGACCAGGTCGGTCAGGTTCTGGTCCAGTGTCTGCATGCCCACGCTGCTGCCGGTCTGGATGCTGGAGTACATCTGCGCCACTTTGGCTTCGCGGATCAGGTTGCGGATGGCACTGGTTCCCAGCATGATCTCGTGCGCGGCCACGCGGCCCGAGCCATCTTTGGTTTTGCACAGTGTTTGCGAGATCACCGCCTGCAGCGACTCGGACAGCATGGAGCGCACCATCTCTTTTTCTTCCGCCGGGAACACGTCAATAATCCGGTCAATGGTCTTGGCCGCACTTGATGTGTGCAAGGTGCCAAACACCAGATGGCCGGTTTCAGCGGCCGTCATGGCCAGGCGAATGGTTTCCAGATCACGCATCTCGCCCACCAGAATGCAATCCGGGTCTTCGCGCAGGGCAGAGCGCAGCGCCGCCGCAAAGCTCAAAGTGTGCGGCCCGACTTCACGCTGGTTCACCAGGCATTTCTTGGACTCATGCACAAATTCGATCGGGTCTTCCACCGTGAGGATGTGGCCAAACTCGGTCTCGTTCAAATAGTTGACCATGGCCGCCAGCGTGGTCGACTTGCCCGAACCGGTGGGACCGGTCACCAGCACCATGCCGCGCGGCTTCAATGCGAGATCAGCAAAAATCTTCGGCGCGTTAAGCTGTTCCAGTGACAGGATTTTTGACGGAATAGTCCGAAACACGGCGCCTGCGCCCCGGTGGTGGTTAAAGGCATTGACGCGAAAGCGCGCCAGCCCTTCAATCTCGAACGAGAAGTCAATCTCCAGAAACTCCTCGTAGTTTTTGCGCTGCGTGTCGTTCATGATGTCATACACCATGGCGTGCACGTCTTTGTGGTCCAGCGCGTCCACGTTGATGCGCCGCACATCACCATGCACCCGGATCATCGGCGGCAGGCCGGCCGACAGGTGCAAGTCCGAGGCTTTGTTTTTGACGCTGAACGCGAGTAATTGGGTTATGTCCACAGATCCCTCAATGGTTTGGTACGCTCAGAGGGATTATGACCATGATTTCCGACAATCTGCGCCGTGTGCATGCCCGAATCGCAACGGCCTGCGAGGCCGTTGGCCGCGACGTGAAAGAAGTCACACTGCTGGCGGTGTCAAAAACCTTTGGCCCAGACGCAGTCGCAGCGGCCTGTGCAGCGGGGCAGACAAGGTTTGGAGAAAACTACATGCAGGAGGCGGTGGAGAAAATCCGGGCAATCCGTCGATGGGAAGATGAGCGCCTCCAGCCCCTCTCAAGCCTTAGCGAATGGCACTGCATTGGCCCAATCCAGAGCAACAAAACCCGCCTGGTGGCTGAAAACTTTGACTGGGTGCACACGGTGCACCGCCTGAAAATTGCCCAGCGCCTGAGCGAACAAAGGCCCGTGCATTTGCCGCCGCTGCAAGTGTGCATTCAGGTCAACATTGATGGCGGAACGACCAAGGCTGGCGTTCCGCCCGATGAGGCCATGGCGTTGGTGCAAGCCGTGGCGGCCTTGCCACAGCTGGAATTGCGTGGCCTGATGTGCCTGCCCGAGATTGCTCCTGATTTTATATCTTCTTGTGCAATGTTTACACGGGCTAGAGCCTTATTTGATCATATTTTATCGTCAAACTTGGCAGCTTCAGCCTCTGAGCCTGCACCGGGGCTGCCGCGTTTTGATACGCTCTCCATGGGCATGACGGCGGACCTGGAGGCCGCTATTCATGCCGGCAGCACCCTGGTGCGCGTGGGCACCGCCATTTTTGGGGGCCGTGCACCCAAGCTATGAACCAAAGTCTGAAAGCGCCCTGACGGGAATCGATGGCCGGCTCTGCCCGGCCCAGGCACTGCGAGGCATAAATTCTCAAGTCTGAACACAAATGCGGCGGTGCAGCACGCGTGGGCATGTCAGAATGTTTTCGACAATGCACCTGTTTTCAATGCTCAGACTTGGGCTTCCCAGAATAAGACTTCAGGCCGTGCGTTTCGCGGTTTTTGCTGTTGTCAGCCTGGCTCTGGCCGGTTTGGCGCAGGCTGGCGTCATGACCCGGGCCAAACTGCAGCAGCAGTTTGGCGACTCGCTGATGGTGGGTGAAAAGCTCACTTCGCTGCCGGTTTGGCCGGTGTTTAGCCGCAATCTGACGGCCCCGGGCAAACCGGCGCTGCACGCCTATGCCTTCGAGACTATCGACATTGAGCCGGTGGCCGGTTACGGCGGCAAGCCCATCAACATTCTGGTGGTCACGAGCCCGGCGGGTAAATTTCTGGACGTTCGCCTGATCAGCCAGAATGAGCCGATTTTTCAATCGCCCGCCGCCAATGCCCAGTTGGCTGAATTTGCCAGCCAGTACATCGGCTTGACCGTGCAACACAGCATTCAGGTGTTGAGCCCCAAAGCGCAACGCCAGGTTGACGATCAAAAAGCCACGCTGCACGGCGTGACTGCGGGCACGGTGTCGGTCACGGCGATGGACCGCACCATCATGGAAGCCGCAGCGCAAGTCGCTTACGCCAAGCTGGACGACCCGGGCGCCAAGCGCGAAGCGGCGCAGCCGCGCGGCCCCGATGACCGCTTTGAGCGCATGGGCTGGAACCAGCTGGTGGCGGCCAAGCTGTTGCAACCTGTCGCCTGGACCAACAAGGAGGTCGAGCGGCGATTTGCTGGCACGCCCGTCGCGGGCCAGGACGCCGAGGGCATGATCCGGCCGACCGGCGCGGCCGTCGACATGTGGGTCAGTCTGGCGGGCCTGCCCCAAGTCGGGCGCAACTTGCTGGACGCTGCGGGCTGGCGCGAGGTGCGGGCTTTGCGTGAGTCTGGCGTGAACGTCATCGCCGTGCTGGACAGCAGCCGGTACGCCGCCGTGGGCAGCACTGATGCGCCGACGCGGCGCGCGGCGCGTCTGGTGGCGCGCCAGGGTGAGCGGCAGTTCGAGTTGAAGGAACTGGCGTATACGCACGGCCTGCGCATGAGCGGCCAGCACTCGGGCGTGGGCAGCGATGCGGTTTTTCACCTGTTTGCGACCACGCCCAACGCCGGGCTGGATCTGGCGAAGCCAGTCGCACTCGACCTCCACCTGTCGCGCCCAACCCATGGGGCAACGCGGCCCCGCACCGAGGTGCTCTGGCAGCACAACATCGCCATACCCAATCTGGCGGCCTGGCAGCCGGTGCGTGAGACGCCTGCCTGGTGGAAAGTCTGGGTTCAGCGCAAGCTTGATCTGGCGATTTTGATGCTTGGCCTGGTGCTGCTGTCGGTGGCGTTGGCGTATCAAAAGTGGCTTTCCGCGACCCAAAAGCGGCTGACAGCGTTCCGCGTGATCTACCTCGTCTTCACCCTGGTTTTTGTCGGCTGGGCGGCGCAGGGCCAGCTCACCATTGTCAACATCAGCGCACTCAGCAGCGCGTTGCTGGATGGCCGCAGCGCCGATTTTCTGCTGTCTGATCCGATGGCGATCGTGTTGTGGGTGTTCGTTGGCATCACGCTGCTGGTGTGGGGGCGTGGCACTTTTTGCGGCTGGTTATGCCCGTTTGGCGCTTTTCAAGAGTTGCTTAGCATGCTGGCCAAGGCCGTGGGCGTGAAACCCCGCCAATTTCACCGCACGGTGGATGCGGCTCTCAAAAACGTCAAATACGTCGTGCTGGCGGCGATCGCGGTGGCGGTGGTGGTCGGCAGCCCCTGGGCCGACAAGTTGGTTGAAGTCGAACCGTTCAAGACTTCCATCAGCATGGGCTTCCAGCGTGAGTGGCCGTATGTCGCCTGGGCAGTCGCCTGTCTGGGCTTGAGTGTGCTCGTGTTCAGGGGCTATTGCCGCTATATTTGTCCCTTAGGTGCGGCGTTGGCGGTGATGGGTCGATTGCGCCAGTGGGCCTGGATTCCGCGCCGCGCTGAATGCGGCACGCCGTGCCAAACCTGTCGCCATGGTTGCGGGTATCAGGCTATCACGGTGCAGGGAAAGATTGACTATGCCGAATGTTTTCAGTGCCTGGACTGCGTCACGGACTACCAGGACGACAAGCGGTGTCTGCCGTTGATTCGGGAGCGCAAAGGACGGGGCAAAGGCCAAGTCAAAGCCCCTCCCAAGATCATTCCGATTCAACCCGTGAGCACCTATGCCTGAGATCAATCCCGCCCAAAACGCAGTGGCTGCCCATTCCGCCCACGGTAGTCTGCGTGCCGCCGATGCCAGCGCCATCCCCGAAGTCCATGTGAAGCTGAAGCGGCGCCAGTGGCTGCGACTGTCACTTGGCCTGGGCGCAGTGCTGGGCACCGCGCATGGCGACGCTGCAACGCCAGACCTGAAATGGCGCGAGCGCGCCTTGCTCGGCTTTGGCACCAGCTTGTGGCTGCGCGCCGCTCACGCATCGACCGGGCGCGTGGACGCTGCACTGGACGCTGCCGTTGCCGCGATTCGCCATGTTGAACGCCAGATGAGCCTGTTCGATCCTGACAGCGCGGTGTGCCGCCTTAACCGCGAGGGCGTGCTGCACCACCCGCATCCGGATCTGGTACAGGTCCTTCAACTGGCGCAGCAGGTGTCGGCGCGAAGC
>JANMVO010000379.1:0-10210 GCA_031392805.1 Rhodoferax sp.
CGGCCTGGTCGGCAATGTGTACCTCGGCAAGGTGGCCAGGGTCTTGCCGGGGATGCAATCGGCCTTCATTGACATCGGCCTGGAGCGCGCGGCATTTCTGCATGTGGCTGATGTCTGGCACCGCCCGCCTGATGGCGAGCCACCCGGCGCAGCGCGCAGCGCCCAGGTGCCCATCGAAAAACAGGTTTTTGAGGGGCAGGCGCTGACGGTTCAGGTTATCAAGGATCCGATCGGAACCAAAGGCGCGCGGCTGTCCACCCAGATCAGCATTGCCGGGCGTCTGCTGGTGTTCCTGCCGCAGGATGACCATGTGGGCGTGTCGCAAAAAATCCCCTCCAGCCAGCGTGACGAGCTGCGTGCCAGGTTGCAGGAGCTGACCGGCGCTCAGGGCGGCGGCTTTATTTTGCGCACCAACGGCGAAGACGCGACTGACGCCGGGCTGTCCGACGACATTGGTTACCTGCGCAAGGCTTGGGCCCGCATCAAGGAGGCGTCGCTGCGTTTGCCGCCGACATCGCTTTTGCATCAGGATTTAAATCTCCTGCAGCGTGTGTTGCGGGATATGGTAGGCGAATCGACCCAAACGATCCGCGTGGATTCGCGTGAACAGTTTGAAGCGCTGCGGACATTTGGGCTGGAATTCATGCCGACTGCAGCAGACAAGTTGCAGCACTACAAGGGCGAGCGCCCGATCTTCGATCTGCATGCCATTGACGAAGAAATCGCCAAGGCGCTGGGGCGCAGGGTGGACCTGAAGTCCGGCGGCTACCTGGTGATTGACCAAACCGAGGCGTTAACCACGATTGACGTGAATACCGGCGGCTTTGTGGGTGCCCGCAATTTTGACGACACCATCTTCAAAACCAACCTGGAGGCAGCCCAGGCGATTGCGCGCCAGCTCCGCTTGCGCAACCTGGGCGGCATCATCATTGCCGACTTTATTGACATGGTGCGGGAAGACCACCGTGAAGCCGTGCTGGCCGAGTTTCGCAAACAGTTGCGCCGGGATCGGGTCAAGACCACGGCGGGTGGATTTTCACAGCTAGGCCTGGTGGAGATGACGCGCAAGCGCACCCGCGAATCGCTGGCCGACATGTTGTGCGAGCCCTGCGCCGTGTGCGCGGGCAAGGGCAGCGTCAAAACCGCCCGCAGCGTGGCCTACGACATCTTTCGCGAGATATTGCGCGAAGCCCGCCAGTTCAATCCGCGCGAGTTTCGGGTGGTGGCATCACCCAAAGTCATTGAGCTGTTTCTGGACGAAGAAAGCCAGCACCTGGCGGGCTTGAGTGAGTTCATCGGCAAGCCGGTATCTTTGCAAAGCGAAGCCGCGATGGGGCAGGAGCAGTACGATATTGTCCTGCTGTAGGCTGTGTTCATTGGCCTTGATGGCAATCCGCCATTCTTTCCTTCCCATCGCGGAACAGTCCCAAAACAATCCCGTCTACTGACGCGCTTTCATGCCGAACATCCGCACAGCCAACCGCTCGCCGATTCCGATCCTGACTTACCACCAGATCGAAGCGGCACCGCCAAAAGGCGCGCCATTTCGCAGCCTGTATGTGACGCCAGCAGCGTTTGCCCGGCAGATGGCATGCCTGCGTTACCTTGGCTACCGGGGGCTTTCCATGGCCGCTTTGCTGCCCTACCTGAGGGGCGAGCGCGAGGGCAGGGTCGTCGGCATCACCTTTGACGATGGCTACCTGAACAATCTGACCCATGCGCTGCCGGTTCTCAATCGCCACGGGTTTTCCGCTACTTGCTACGCAGTCAGCCAGCGCCTGGGTCAGACCAACGAATGGGACCGCAACGAGGGGATCGCCCAGACGCCACTTATGAACGCACAGCAGTTGAGGCTATGGGTGGCTGGCAGCCAGGAAATCGGCGCGCATACCCGGCACCATGTGAATCTGATGCAGGCCGATGCGTCAACTGCGTGGATCGAGATCGCCGGGTGCAAGGCCGAACTGGAAGCGCTGATAGAGCAGCCGGTGAACCAGTTCTGCTACCCCTATGGCGAGTTCAGCGATGCCCATGTTGAGATGGTGCGTCAGGCAGGTTTTTCTTCTGCCACGACCACGCAACGAAGCCGTTGCTTTGCCGCAGAAGATCTCATGAAACTGCCGCGTGCCCCAGTGGTCCGATCGACCACGTTGCCGGGTCTGATGCTGAAAGTCGCGACAGCCCATGAGGACCGGCACCGTGAATGACCGCGACACCACACCGGTGCAACCGTGACAGCTCGCGTGACTGATGGTCAGGCTGTTGCGCATCCCGTGGGCAGTGTTGGGTCTGGAACGGCCAGGCGCCTGCGCATTGCCGTTCTGAACCGGGTGTTCTCGCCCACGGGCGGCGGGGCGGAACGCTACTCGATTGCACTGGTTGAGCAATTGGCAGCGCGCCATGAGATTCACGTTTTCGCCCAGCAGCGGGAACATGAATGGCCGGGCGTCACCTATCACAAGGTGACTGCGCCGCTTGCGAAACCGCGCTGGGTGAACCAGCTTTGGTACGCGGCGGCAACCTGGTGGGCCACCCGCCGGGGTTTTGACGTGGTGCACTCCCACGAGAACACCTGGCACGGGCAGGTGCAGACCCTGCATGTGATGCCCGTCAAATACAACCTGTTTCACGGGCGCACCGGGCTGAGTCGAGTGCTGCGGTGGATCAAAGTGGTGACGAGTCCGCGTCTGCTGGTCTACCTGCTGTTTGAACGCGCACGCCTGGCGGGGAACCCACAGCGGCACTGTGTTGTGGCGGCGTCCATGCGATTGCGTCAAGTTGTGCAGACGACCTATCCGCACGTTGCGCACACACTCAGAGTCATCACGCCAGGAGTCAACCCGGTCAATGCGGTGGATTCGCAGGATAGAGTGAAGAAGGAAATGGCGCGAAAATCCCTGGGGTTGCCAGCAGCAGGGGCGTGCATTCTGTTAGTCGGGCACGACTACCGCAAGAAGGGCTTGCTGACCCTGATCCAGGCGCTGCGCGATCTGCCTTCCGACACCCTGCTGGTGGTGGTGGGCAATCCAGCGCAAATGCCCGAATTCCGCAGCCTGGCCAGCAGAGAGGGCGTGGGATCGCGCGTTTTCTTTTCAGGTGCCCTGGACAATGTTGCGCCAGCGTATGTGGCAGCCGATGTGTTGGCCCATCCCACGCTGGAAGACACCTTTGCCATGGTGGTGCTCGAAGCCATGGCCCATGGGCTGCCTGTCGTGGTGAGCGACGAGCGGCATTGCGGAATCTCGTCATTGCTGACCGATGGGGTGAATGCGCTGATTCTTGATGACCCCAGGGACGCGAAACAATTGGCCACGGCACTGAACCGGATTCTCACGGATGCGCCATTGCGGCAGCGCCTGGGGGCAGCCGCCGCTGTTTTTGCCCAAGCGCATCAGTGGCCGGCCATTGCCCGCGAGCAAGAAGCCATTTATTTTTCAGTTTGCCAGGCGGCTGGCTGATTATGAGGCGGCAAACCAGGCCTACCTGGAGAGGTTGGCGAGGCGGGAGAGGTGGGCGGATCATCATGCAGCCCAAGCTCATACAGCCGTGCGTAGTGGCCATTGGCCTGAATCAGCTGGCCATGCGTTCCCGTTTCTACAATGCGCCCCGCGTCCATGACGACAATGCGGTCCGCGTGGTGCACGGTTGACAGTCTGTGGGCGACAACGATGGAAGTGCGCCGTGCCATCAAGCGCTGCAAGGCTTCCTGAACCGCACGTTCTGACTCAGCATCCAGTGCCGATGTCGCTTCGTCAAGAATGAGGATGGCCGCGTCTTTGTACAGCGCTCGGGCAATGGCGAGGCGTTGCCGTTGCCCGCCCGACAATTGCATGGCGTTGTGGCCAGTGATGGTGTCGATGCCCTGAGGCAGCTCTGCAATCAGGCCCGCCAGGTTGGCGGCCTTCAGGCAATCTGCCACCCGCTGGCGATCCACTTCCTGCCCAAGCGCCACATTAACGGCAATGCTGTCGTTGAGCATCAACACATGCTGGCTGACCAGCGCGAACTGGGCACGCAGGGCTTGCAGATCCCATTCGCCAAGCGCGTGGCCGTCCAGTTCGATGCGGCCCGAGCTGAGCTCAACAAAACGCGGCAGCAAGCTGACCAGCGTTGTCTTGCCCGACCCTGAAGCACCGACCAGGGCGACGGTTTCACCCGGCTGCACATCGAGACTGAATTTATCCAGCGCGGGCGCATTGCTGCCGGGGTAAGTCACACTGGCGGCCTGGAAGCGCAGGCTGCCCTGCGCTCTGGGCTTGGAGAAAGTCCCACCGGATTCGCTGGGGGTGAGCGCAATCAGGTCCAGCCCGCGCTCCATGGCCGCCAGCCCGCGTGTAATGGGGCTCGCCAGCTCGGACAAATGCTTGATGGGCGCAATCAGCATCAGCATCGCAGTGACAAAGGCCGCAAAACTGCCGACGGATGTGGCGTGCCCTGCACTTTGGACCAGCGCCACGGAAATCACGGCAGACAGGGCAATCGCCGCCATGAGCTGGGTCAGTGGCGTCATGGCGGCTGATGCGGCCGTGGATTTCATGGACAGCCGCTGCAGCGATATGCCAAGCTGGCCAAACCGGTGCGCCTGCGAGACCTGCGCTGTGTGCAAGCGAACATCCCGGTGCGCCAGCACGTTCTCTTCAACCACATAGGCGAGGCGATCAGTCGCATCCTGGCTGTCTTTGGTCAGCCGGTACAGCCGCCGTGAAAGTATGCGCATAACGGTGGCCACCGCAGGGAAAAGCAGGGCCACAATCAAGGTCAGCTTCCAGTTCAAATACATCAGGTAAGCCACCAGCGCCAGCAAGCTCAGGCTGTCCCGTGCCAAAGTCATCAGCGCGTTGACCAGCAGCACCGAGCCAGTCTGAACCTCATAGACCAGCGTGTTGGCCAGGGCACTGGACGACTGAAGGCTGAACAGGGAAAGCCGTGCATCAAGCAGTTTGCCAAACATCGCCCGGCGCAGGGCCAGCAAGCCGGTGTTGGTGACTTTGGCCAAGGCCAGTTGCGCCAGGAAAACTGCCAGACCGCGCACCCCAAACAGAGCAATCAGCACCACCGGAACAAGCCAGACAGACAGATTGCCCTGTTGAAAGCCCTTGTCGAGCAGCGGTTGCAGCAGCGCTGGAATCATGGGCTCGGTGATTGACAGCAACACGGTGGCGGCAATTGCAGTCAGCCATGCGGCGTAGGGTTTGCCAAAGTACGGCCGCAGGCGCGCCAGTCTTTTGAGCAGGTCGGGCGGCTTGTTCTGTGACAAATCGGGCATGGGGGAGAGCGAGTCAGACGCTGGATGCGCGTGGCGCCCCAGGCGCCGGCGGCGCGGCGTGGACACCCAGCGCCAATACCAGCGCGAGCGCGACACAGAAAAAGTCGCCAATCAGGGCATCGTACAAGGCGCAGTTGAACAGGCTGGCCAGGGCAAGCGCTGCCACTATCGATTGCAAGGCTCGCCGCTCGGGTGTGTCGAGCCGCCGGCTGTCGCGGTAAAGCGCCACCAGCACGCCACACAGCAATGCAATGCCAGGCACACCCAGCTCGATGCCCCACAGCAGGTACTCCTGGTGGGGATTGGCGGCAATTCTGACAAATGTTGCAGGCGCGTGAAGGGCCTCCTGGCGGTTCAACTCACGGCCCCAGCTGCCGGCACCCGTTCCCCAGACCGGATTTTCCGAGATGGACTGTAGTGATCGGTGCCACAGGTTGAGCCGGATGCCAGAGGAACTCGATATATCGCCCGATGTGTTGAAGGCTTCAATACCGCTGCCAATTTCCATCAGCCCATGGTTGACCTTGCCAGAATTCATGGCGAGCAGTGCCACCAGCGCGAGTGGAATTGCCACCACGCCAACGCGGTACCGTTTTGGCATCTCCCACAGAAGTGCCAACGTCACCAGCGCAATCGCAACGACATGCCCCGTGCGCCCCTGAAAAATGAAGAACACACAGGCCAGCGCCAGGGCGCAAATGATTGTCGTGATGATCGTGAGCAGTGTGCGGTGGCGGGCAGGTACGCAGGCCTTCAAATGCCAGCACATGGCGGCCAGTACGCCGGTCATGATGGACTGGTCAAGATAGGTGGAGAAAATCGCAAACGAGCCACTGGTCGCCGGATTTTTGGCCCAGGGCAAGGCCAGTCCCAGTGCCAATAGCCAGGTGCTGGCCAGCAAAAATACCTGCGTGACGATAAAGCAGGCGAGCGCGATCAGGGCTTCACGGCGGGTGCGCACCAGGCATAAAAACGCCGGAATCATGATGAGCTTGCCATGCTTGACGACAGCGCTCATGGCTTCATCGCTTGACCCGGTGCTCCATAGACTGCTGGTGGCCATGGCCGCCAGGGCCAGCAAAATCATGGGCGCCGTTGTGCCGGGAAAGCTTACTGGCGTGTGGCTGCGGCGAAACCAGCCGCTCACCAAAACCGTGAGCGCGCACAGCAGCAGCAAAAGCTTGGCAAGGCTGATGATGCCAATCGGCAATGCGACTGCAATCGCCATAAAACAAACCAGAGACAGGCGCATATTGAGAAACGATGAGGTCATGGCGTCACGGTGGCATGCAAATGCCACAGCCCCGTTGCAGTGGTCGGGTGAACGTGGCCCATGGCGTCACCGCAGTCCGGCATCTGTGTCTGTGCGCACCATCGACATGCGCGCCTGCATCCATAGCCGCAAATATTTGTAATAGGTGGTGTGGCTGTTGTAGATCGCAAGTGCCAGACCCATGCGGCCATCCCGAAAACCCTGCCGCAGAAAGTAGGTCCGGATGAACGCCCAAAAACCCTTCAACACCGCTTTGGTGAGCGTTGAACTGCCACCCCGCGCATGCACGTCCAGTGCCGCGCCCCTGGAGTACCGGCTGAGCTTTTCAAGCACGTCGTCCAGGTCGCGGTAGCTGTAGTGGACGATTGGTGACGTTAGATGCCCAACCTTGCCATCGACCGTCATGTGCGCGTGCAAAAAGTGATCGGTAAAGCCCGCCAATCGCCGCCGTACGAGACGCAGGGTGTAGTCTGGCCGCCAGCCACTGTGCTCGATGAACGTGCCGCAAAAACTTGAATGGCGCGCAAGCCGGTAACCGTCAAGCTTCTGCGCCGCAATGGCCTCCATGATTTCCCGGCTCAGGGCGTCGGTGACACGCTCGTCGGCGTCCAGTGACAATACCCATTCGCTGGTGGCCAGGTTGATACCCCGTTGCTGCTGTGGGCCGTAACCCGGCCAGTCGGTAACGTGAACCGTGGCCCCGGCACCTCTGGCATGTGCCGCAGTGCCGTCGGTGCTGCCGGAGTCCAGCACCAGAATTTCATCGGCGAAAGAAACAGAGTCAAGGCAGGCCTTGATTTGGTGCGCCTCATTTCTGGCAGCGATAATCACTGTTAACGTCACTTTATTCATGTTCGCATTCTCCATGAAAACAGGTCTTCCAAATGGGCTTCTGAACTGCCTGCGCTTCACGGCATTCTTTTGCACCGTCGCGATATTCGCGCTGCCTGCGTCGGCTCAGTTTCGGGTTGAAGTCTCGGGCGTGGGGTTGACCCAATTGCCCGTCGCGGTGTCCAAGTTTCTGGGTGACGACGCGTCGCCCCAAAAAATCGGAGCTATTGTGCTGGCCGATCTTGAGCGCAGCGGTCAATTTCGCGGGGTTGATACCGCAGGGGCGGCCATCGACGAAGTGACCCGCCCCGACGTGTCCGTCTGGCGGCAAAAAGGAGCTGACTCGCTGGTGACAGGCAGCGTGACCCGCCTGGCGGATGGCCGGTTCGATGTTCGGTTTCGTCTTTGGGATGTGGTGCGGGGGCAGGATCTCGGCGGACAGAGTTATGCGGTAACGCAGGGCGATTTGCGCCTGGCTGCTCACCGCGTAGCCGATTCCATTTACGAGAAACTCACGTCGGACAAAGGTATTTTTTCTACCCGGATCGCCTACGTCACAAAAGCCTCGGCCCGCTACAACCTGTGGGTGGCCGATGCAGACGGTGAAAACGCGCAGTCGGCGTTGGCAAGCCTTGAGCCCATCATCTCGCCGGCCTGGTCGCCCAACGGCACGCAACTGGCGTATGTGTCGTTCGAGTCCCGCAAGCCAGTGGTCTACATTCACGATGTGGCCAGTGGCAAGCGCCGCCTGGTGGCAAATTTCAAGGGCTCAAACAGTGCACCGGCCTGGTCGCCCGATGGTCGCACGCTCGCCGTCACCCTGAGCCGCGACGGCGGCTCCCAGCTTTTCGCCATCGACGCAAGCGGTGGTGAGCCGCGTCGTCTGGCGCAGTCGGGCAGCATTGACACCGAGCCCGCCTATTCGCCTGACGGCAAGAGCATTTATTTTGTCAGTGACCGGGGCGGTGCGCCCCAGATTTATCGCATGGGGGCAACTGGCTCCAATGCTGAGCGGGTCACTTTTACTGGAAGTTACAACATTTCACCGGCGCTCAGTGCTGATGGTCGGTGGCTGGCCTATATTTCGCGTGTGAATGGTGCCTTCAAGCTTCATGTCATGGAACTTGCGACCGGTGCCATGAACGCGATTACGGATACGTCGGCTGATGAAAGCCCGAGTTTTTCACCCAACAGCCGTCTCCTTGTTTACGCCACGTCTGTGCAAGGGCGTGAGGCACTCATGACCACCACGCTTGATGGAAAAATCAAGGCGCGGCTGGCGGGACAAAGTGGCGATATTCGCGAATCGGACTGGGGTCCGTACCAGAAACCATGAACTTGACCATGAACTTCAAATTTAACCTGTTAGGGAGTGCACTGATGAATCGACTTTTACTGGCCTTTGGTGTGACGGCTTTGCTGGTGGGGTGTGGGTCTGCCGTCAAACTTGATAACGTCCCGGTCGAGGACCGGTCGGGCACCGCGGTTTCACAGGCTGTCACGGCCATCCCAAAAACGGACGCTGCCACAGTAGCCAAGAGCGGCGTGACACAGGTGGAACTTGGGAAATCAGTCCAGGATGGAGTGCCACAGGCGGGTTCCCGTGTTGTTTACTTTGATTACGACAGCTTTGCCATCAGGCCCGAATACCAGAGCGTCATCGAGACCCAGGCACGCTACATCAAGGCGGACAAAAATCGCAAGATGGCGCTGGAAGGTCACACCGATGAACGCGGTGGGCGTGAGTACAACCTGGCTTTGGGGCAAAAACGGGCAGAAGCGGTGCGGCGTGCAATGGCGTTGCTGGGCGTCAATGATGCCCAGGTGGAGGCGGTCAGCTTTGGCAAGGAAAAGCCGGCTGTGGCTGGCAGCGACGAAGCCGCCCTGGCCAAAAATCGCCGCGTTGAAATTGCTTACCGATGATCCGTTGCACCCCTGGCGCAATGAAAATTCGCTGGCGCCTGGCAGCCGGGTTGATGGCCTGTTTGTGGCTGGGCTCAGCCAGCGCCGGTCTGTTCGATGATGAGGAGGCCCGCCGGGCGATTCTGGACCTGCGCCAGCGGATTGACACTGTGCGGCTTGAGTCAGACCGAAAAGTGGCTGATGAAACCCGGCGCGCTGGTGAAGACAGCGCGCAGCTCAGACGCAGCCTGCTCGATCTGCAAAACCAGATTGAGACCATGCGCGGTGACGTGGCCCGGCTGACGGGACAAAACGAACAGCTGGCGCGTGATTTTGCAGATATAAAGCGCCTGCTGGCGGATGTGCAGCGCCAGCAAAAAGACGTGACCCAGGGTGTTGACGAACGGTTTAAAAAATTCGAGCCTGTCAAGGTGTCGGTTGACGGCCGCGAATTTATGGCTGAACCGTTCGAAAAACGCGACTTTGAAGCGGCATTGGCCATTTTTAGAAAAAGTGATTTTGCCGCGTCTCAGACCGCTTTCGTGGATTTTCTGAAACGCTATCCCCAAAGCGGTTACAGTGCGTCGGCCCTGTTCTGGCTTGGCAACGCGCAGTATGCAACGCGCGATTACAAAGAGGCCGTGATCAACTTCCGTTCGCTGCTGTCGTTGGCGCCAGATCACATCCGCGCGCCTGAGGCTGTGCTGTCCATCGCCAACTGCCAGGTCGAGCTCAAAGACCTCAAGGGCGCACGCAAAACTCTGGAAGATCTTCTCAAAGCGTACCCGCAGTCAGAGGCTGCCGTGGCGGGCAAAGAGCGTCTGGCGCGGCTCAAGTAAGCCCGCACGCTGGCGCAGTGAGCGCACGGCGTGGTGAAGGCGATGGCCTCTGCGCTGCCAGCCTTAAAATTAACCGATGCAAGCATCTGAACTCTCATC
>JANMVO010000385.1:0-4346 GCA_031392805.1 Rhodoferax sp.
GCCCAAAGAAGATATAGACATCATTCGCGCCCGGCTCAAAGTAGCCGAGGCGATTGCCAAGGAGTTGCGAAATGAAAAAGTCCGCCATTGAAGGCATCGAATTTGAAATGGGGTCAGGCAATGTATTTGCCGACCTGGGCCTGCCCGGTGCCGACAAACTCAAAATCAAATCGGGCCTGGTTATTGAAATCACCAAGGCCATGCGCCGCATGAACCTGACCCAAAAAGCTGCCGCCGGGCGCATGGGCATTCCCCAGCCTAAAGTGTCGGCGATGCTGCGTGGTGACTTCACCAACCTGTCGGAGCGCAAGCTCATGGACTGCCTGAACCGGCTTGGCTACGACATTGAAATCAAGGTCAAACCCACCACCGGTCCGGTCGGGCACTTGATGCTGGCTTTCGCGTAAGCCATGGGATGTTGTGCTCGACTTAAGGCGGTTCTGAGGCGCGCGCCCGCCCGGCAGTTTTATGCAGCAGACACTGTCCAACGTGGCCGGGACCACCTCGTTCCAGCGCAGCCAGGCATCCTGCGCCACCACTTCGGACTCGGCCTTGGCACCCAGCATGCGCCAGGCGATGCCCTGCAGGCGTGGACGCAGGCGGTTGAATGTTTGGGTGGAGTCGTCCATATCGGTATTAGACGTTTTGCCCGTTCAGCTTGTGACAGCGAGGTGGTTCATTTCATGAAAAGTCGCCACTGCTACGGTTGATCGGGCTATTTCATGCATGAAAATGAGGTCTGGCCCTCGTCGGATATGCGTAAGTAGCTATTATTTATAGTAAAAGTAAAACGCCGTTGATAGCCCGGAAATATCGGCTTTCGACCCGAAGCGGAAGTTGGTGGTCGTAGTTTCGAAGTCCCAAAGCAGTCGTTCAACGCAAGGCTATCCGAGTGCTATGAACACAATTTGAACGTAGTGGTTGTTGCCGATTACAAAAGACTGGCCAGAGCCTAGCCAATCGCAATTTGTATTTGCAGTACGCCTATGGCGCTATGGACCTCTAGCCATTTGAAGCGGATGTTATGGGTAATCAGGGACTAGCCGCAACACCCACTTTGCTTGCCGCTTTCTTGAATCGGAGGGCAAGGGTTTGTACCGTAAGAACAATACACACAACAGTCCCCGTGCAGCGGTTTCAGCACGGTGTGGCAGTGCGTGCACTCATAGAACCATTGGCAGGCGTCCGTGGGCATCGTCTCACTCTTAGAAAAGCCACACTCAGGACAAGTCAGCGTGGACTCCAGCGTGATGGTTTTCAATTTTCGGCTCCGACCAAGGCGGACGGGTAACCCGCGTTCTTCGTGGATTCGGTCAAAGCTGCAACATTGGTTTTGGCATCGTCATAAGTAACGATTGCCTGTCGCCTCTTAAAGTTCACATCGGTCTGGCTAACCCCCGGGACCTGCGACAAGGCCTTTTTAACAGTGATTGGGCAGACGGGGCAATCCATGGTCGGAATCGCCAAGGTAACTGTCTTAGGCGCAGCGTTGGCGGCAAGTGAGACGCCTGACAGGAGGATGCATAAGCCGGTAGAAATCAGCAGATTTTTGAATTGCGACGGAACAGAGGTATTCATGGCAGTGTCCTTTCAGTAAAACCAGGGAGCTATCAGGGGGAACAGCAATGCCGCCAGCAATAGCGCGCAAACCCCCATAAAGAGAATTTGGTAGCCAAGCCGTGCGCGCGGCAGTGCACAGATTTCACCGGGAGCGCATTGCGCCACTGGCCGCCAAATACGCTTGCCAGCGAAGAACAAAGCAACCAAAGCTGCGCCTATGAAAATGGGTTGATACGGCTCCAGTACGGTGAGCTTGCTAATCCAGGCACCGGAAAACCCCAGAGTTATCAAAATAAGTGGCCCTAGGCAACATGTGGACGCCAGTAACGCGGCAATGCCACCAGCTACCAGGCTGCGGAGGCCGACTTTATCGCGAATTCTTTCCGTTTGTGTTGTGCTCATGCGGTAAGCTTACTTCCGTACTCAAGTACGGAGTCAAGCAGTATGGGCATTCCTTCTGAAAACTTAACCATCGGCATGCTTGCGACCCAGGCACAGGTAAATGTAGAGACCATCCGTTTTTATCAACGTAAAGGCCTTATGCAAGAACCCAGCAGGCAGTATGGCAGCGTGCGTCGTTACGGAGCGTATGACTTAAGACGGGTGCGTTTTATAAAGTCGGCACAGCGGTTGGGCTTTAGTCTGGGAGAGATTGCCCAGCTACTTACCCTCGAAGACGGCACACATTGCGATGAAGCTCGGGAACAGGCGCAACTGAAGTTGGTGGATGTCCGTGCCAAGCTCGCGGACTTGCAAAGCATGGAAATCGCATTGGCTGATTTGGTGGAGCGATGCTGTGCAGTGCGGGGAAACATTCGCTGCCCATTGATCAGCACGTTGCATGGCATTGAGTAGTGGAGTGTCTGCAATTGGCCCAGTGCTGCCACCGACCCAAAGCGGCCGCCTAGGTGAAGATTGGCCTGCCTCAGAGCGGTCATTGGTCATGACGGCGGTCCTGCTTGGGGGGCAGGTTGGACACCCAGGCCAACGCCTTGCGAATCGCCTGGCGCTTGTCACTGCCCCATCAGTACCGCCGGATCGCGATGTCGAAGTGCCAGGTGCGGCGGTTCTCGATCACGTCGAACTCGCGAACCAGGCCCGGCGGAAACGTCTGGTAGCCGGCCTGATTTTGTACGATGCGCCGTACCGCATCGTCGATGGCCGCTACGCCGCTGGCGCGAACGAAGGTCACCGACTCCACCGATCCATCGCTTCGAATGGCCACCGTCAGCAGCGGGTCGGTGTGAGGCTATTTGGCGGGCTGCCTGCCCGGCCGCGAAGTCACCCCATCAAGCCGCAGCAAGCACCGTCCGCCGAGCCCGCCGCACGTTGAAGGCGCTTGCAATCAGCACGCCCTGCACCATCGCCAGCCCGAGGAACACGCCGCTGTACTGGTGGTGGTCCATCAAGCCGCCAAAAATCAGGGGCGCCACGGCCTGGCCAATGTCCAGCCCGGAATAGACCACGCCGTAGACGCGGCCAGTCGAGTTTGCAGGCGTGGATTTTTTCACCAGCAGGTCGCGCGATGGCCCTGCAATACCGGAGGCAAAACCCATCACGCCAAACACAACCGGCACCAACCATGCCGACAGGTGCGCAAAGCCCAGCGTCAAGGCAAACACCGCCGCCACACCGAAGGCACCGCCCACGATGCGTTCGCAGCGCGACGGGTCGGCAGCCAGAAAACCACCCAGCACCATGCCACCGGCACTGCACACCATGTAGATGGTGAGGCACATGGCCGCCAGCGCCAGAGGCACGCCGTGCAATTGCCGGGCGGCTTCGGGCGCAAACGCCTGAATCACGCTGATGACAATGGCGTACAGAAAGAAGAAGCCAAAGCACATCCACACGGCTGGAATTTTCAGGAAATCGAGACCCCCGTCCTGTGCGGTCCGCGCCGCGCTGCCAACGCCCATTGCCGGGGGCGCGACGGCCAGCGTCAGCTTGTCCCGGTTCAGGATCAGCACGCCAAGCACCACAAAGGCCAGCGCGCCGGCGGCCATCAATGCCTCGCGCCAGGAATAGGCCAGCGCAATTGGCACCAGCATGGCAGGCGCCAGCGCCCAGCCCAGGCTGCCGGTGATGCCATGCGTGCTGTAGGCGTGGCCCAGCCGCGACGCGCTCACCTTGCGGTTGAGCAAGGTGTAGTCCACCGGGTGAAACACGCCATTGCCGACACCACCCAGGGCCGAGAAACAAGCCATCATCCAGTAGCTGGTGCTCACTGAAAACCCGAACGCGGCCAACCCCAAAAGGGTTAAACCAGCAAACAGAATCGGGCGAGGGCCAAACCTGTCCACTACAAAGCCGGACAGCGTCTGTGTGATGCAAGAGACGACGAAAAAAATCGTCATCAAGAACCCCAGTTCGGTGTAGCTGGCGTTGAAGGCGTCTTTGAGCCACGGGAACAGTGGCGGCAGCAGCAACTGGCTGAAGTGGCTGATCATGTGCGCCAGCCCCACCAGCCCAATCACACTGGCGTCCTGGCGCAAACTGTTGCCGACATTGGGGGCCATGGGGTTCAGTGTGGAGGTGGTCATGCCGCTATCGTAATATCGCGCCAGCCTGCGTGAATGCGACAGAAAGACATGTTTCATCGAATTTCAGACAAAATAGCCGCTTCCAGCGATGCATCCAAAAGCCGAGCGACGCCAACCCCACCCATCACCCACAGCTCGACAGTCCAGGAGCGCTACACGTGCCCAAGCCCAACCGCCCATCCCGCGCCGCCATAAACGCGACGCTGCACCCCCCGCTGCACTTCACCCCGCTGGGCGACACCG
>JANMVO010000423.1:0-2913 GCA_031392805.1 Rhodoferax sp.
TGCTGTCCGCAACGAATCCTGTCACTCGCATAGCAGAAGGACACCGCATTGAAAGTCAATTTTGCCTAGCTGCATCGAGCGCTGAATGGCTATTATTTAAATTGCTACTATTTAAATAGCTAACTATGTATATTCCACAAGTGCTAGAGGCCGATTTAATACCTCAACTCGGTTGATTTACCCCAAAACACGCGGTACGAGAACACGGTGTAGCCGATGATCACCGGCACCACCACCACCACGCCGTAGAAGATGACCCGCAGCGCCTCAGTCGAGCTGGCGGCCTGCCACAGGGTGAGGCGGTCCACCACCAGCCAGGGGAACAGGCTGTAGGCCAGGCCGTAAAACGCCAGCAGAAAGATGCCCACGGTGCAGGCAAATGGCACCGCCACGCCATACTGGTTGTTGACAGCCAGGCGCACTGGCAATCGCCTCAGGCTTTGCGCCATCACCACAAAAAGCACCAGCGTCATGGCAGGAATCGGCAGCAGCATCACGATGTTGGGAAAGTTGAACCATTTCTCAAAAATGCGCGGGCTGACCAGCGGCGTGGCAAGCGAGATGGCGGCCACGCCAGCCGCTGTAAACCAAAGGCTGGCGCGCGCCCATGCAATGGCTTTGAGTTGCAACGGCCCTTCGGTTTTCATGATGAGCCAGCCCGCGCCCAGCAGGCAGTAAGCCGCCACCAGACACAGGCCAATCAGCGCGCTGAAGAGATTGCTCCACCCATCGCCCTTGAAGCCGGTGATCAGGCCGCCCAGCATGAAGCCTTGCGACCAGCTGGCCAACAACGAACCGGTGAAAAAGGCGCGATCCCATAACGGCCGGTGTTTGTCCCGCGCCTTGACCCGGAAGTCGAACGCCACACCGCGCAAGGTCAGCGCCACCAGCATCAGGGCCACCGGCAGATACAGGGCACCCAGAATCACACCGTGCGCCATGGGGAAGGCCACCAGCAGCACGCCCACGCCCAGCACCAGCCAGGTCTCATTGGCATCCCAAAACGGACCAATGCTGGCGATCATGGTGTCCTTCTGCGCCACGTTGTCGGCGCGCTGCAGCAGCACGCCCACACCAAGGTCATAGCCATCCAGAATCACATAGGCCAGCATGGCCAGCGCCATCACCAGGGCAAACACCAGCGGCAGCCAGCCAGCGGCCCGGGTGAGGTCAGGGATGAGGTCAAGCATGTTGTGCCCCGGTTATTGGCTGTGGGGTGTCGTAAGCGCCGGTTTTTGTTACCGTTTCGCCCGAAACCGTCGCTTTTTTGGCCAGATGGAACACCACGCTCACGTAGGCAAACAGCAGTGCAACATACAGCGAGAGGTACATCGCCAAAGTGAACGCAATGCTGGACGCAGGCACTTTTGACGCGGCCTGCGCCGCTGTCAACACCCCATGCACCAGCCAGGGCTGGCGGCCAATCTCGGTGACATACCAGCCTGCTATCAGCGCCACCCAGCCGGCAAAGGTCATGCCCACCAGCACGCGGGCCAGCCAGGGCTGAAAACCTTGTATGCCCCGCCTTCGGATTTGCCATACGCTGAACCAGCTCACGGCCAGCATCAGCAGGCCGACGCCCACCATGGTTCTGAAGGCCCAGAACACCGGGGCCACGGGCGGGTGCCTGTCGCCAAACGACTTGATGCCTTTGACCTCGCCATTCCAGTCGTGTGTGAGGTAAAACGACGCCAGTTTTGGAATCGCAATTTCAAACTTGTTGGACTGCGTGGCCGCATCGGGCAGCGCAAACAATACGGCGGGCGCGCCGCGTTGGGTCTCCCAGATGCCTTCCATGGCGGCGATTTTGGCGGGCTGGTGTTGCAGCGTGTTCAGGCCATGCAGGTCGCCCACCACAATCTGGATCGGGATCAGAAAGGCCGCCACATAAATGCCGGTGCGCAGTGACGCATTGACATCCGCGCCCCGGTCGTTTTTTAGCCAGCGAAACGCGCTGATGCCCGCCAGCAAGAATGCCACCGTCAGTCCCGACGCAATCAGCATGTGGGTCAAGCGGTACGGGAAGGACGGGTTGAAAATCACCGCCAGCCAGCTCGTCACATGGGCCTGGCCGTTGACCATCTCAAAGCCGGCCGGTGTGTGCATCCAGGAGTTGAGCGCCAGAATCCAGAACGCCGATGCGGTGGTGCCCGCCGCCACCAGAAATGTGGCCATGGTGTGCACCCGCTCGCTCACCTTGCCCCGCCCAAACAGCATGATGCCGAGCATGGTGGCTTCCAGAAAAAACGCGGTGAGCACCTCATACGCCAGCAGCGGCCCGGCGACATTGCCCACCGTGGTCATGAAGCCCGGCCAGTTGGTGCCAAACTGGAAACTCATGGTGATGCCGCTGACCACGCCCAGGGCAAACGTGAGCGCAAAAATCTTCACCCAAAACTGGTAGGCATCCATCCAGTACGGCTGGCCGGTTGCAATGAATCGGGTCTTGAAGAAGAGCAGCACCCAGCCCATTGAGATGCTGATGGTCGGGAACAGGATGTGAAACGTCATGTTGGCCGCAAACTGGATGCGGGACAGGATGATTGGGTCAAGTGTTTCCATGGTGTTTTTGCATGATGTGTTTGCATCGTGTGATGCCTGAAATTTAGCTTGCATAACCGGTGCATAGACCCGGCCTTGGGAGTCATTTAGGTTAGCATAAAGCCGTTCCATCCCCTGATTGACACAAGGAAAACCAAATATGCTTGACCGGCGTGACTTACTGCGTTTTGGTGCGGCCTCGGCGGCTGCCCTGGGTTTGAGTGCGGGCTTCGGACAGACGGCCTGGCCAGACAAGCCAGTGCGCATCGTGGTGCTGTTCAACGCTGGCGGGGCATCAGACACGCTGACCCGGATACTCGCCGAAAAGCTGCAAGAGCGTTTCAACCAGAGTTTCGTCATTGAAAACCGCAC
>JANMVO010000336.1:0-4028 GCA_031392805.1 Rhodoferax sp.
ATTTTTGCAGGTAGTGTTTTTTTTGAGGTTGTTTTGTGCGCAGCACTCGCAACGACACCGCCATGAACACTGATACCTGAGACACCTTCGCGTACCCATCGCATTTGGGCGTGCAGCCAGCCTATCACGGGGCTAGCTACACGGTGGGAAGCCCTCACCCGTTCCGTAATGGCAGCTTTCACCTCACCACTATCCCAAGCCCACTGGTGCTCGGGTCTCAGGCTGGCAAAGCCGCCATAGGGGATCACTTGGCCGGTGTTGGTGACGGCTACGCCGCAGGTTGGTGCTTGGCGCAGGGGGTAGATTTTTCGATCTTTGGGGCTTCGCCTTTGGGGCCGAGTTGGTAGGCGGCTAGGGCTTCTAGTGACCAGTCGGCTATGTCGCTGCCAACGGTTTCTGCGCTCCAGGGGTTGTCAAGCGAGCCGAGGCCGTCTTTGAATGCTGTGAAACTTTTACCTACGGTGGAATCGCAATACTCTGCTAACTTGAGCTTTGTGTCCGGCACTCCGGCATCACCACCTTGGGCGTACACGTCCCACCGATTGAGGGCGTACATTTCAGGATGGCTTGTTATGTGGGCCTCGCTGCATACCAGTTTTACCCAACAGCAAAACTCACAAGCCAATGTCCACCACTGGAACGGGCTAAGCTCTGCGTATCCTTTCTTACTTAAATCGGTGCCCCCCCCCTCGCAGGTCACTAAAGGCAATGGCTAACGGATAGTCTGGTTGTTGGAGAGTATTTAACAACTCTGTGTTGTGCGCGGCATCCGCGGGGTGATTGGTCAAAAGCACTATCCCCATCTCGTCCGAGACAGATGCAGCGGGTTGCGATGGGTCAAACAGGTCTAGTTCCGCCAGCTTTTCCTCTTCCGTCAATATCAGTACGGTGGCGTGGTTCTGGCTGCACGCCGCGTTTTCCCAGCGGATGATTCTGGTGCTGTCAAATGCGCTGTCGATACGTGTGAGTCGCGCTGCATTGGGGTGGCCATCACTAGGCTGCGCCCCAGTCCAGTTAAACCAACTGTCGGGTATGCGGCCCTGGGTGTCTGGCGCAAGCAGGCGCAAGGCTGCTTCACTGATGGCGTAACAAGTTAGAGTGTTCATGATGTATGTTTCGTCCGTCATGCGCTGTCTGGCATCTTGAATAAAGGGCCAAATTTTGTGTTCCCTGACTGGCATTGCACTCTAATTGGTTTAAGGTTCTGCGATACGGGATAGGCGGCGTGGCTGGGGCTGGTTACTACGAACACGGCTTTAATCATGGCTTTGAGTTCGGCGGGTTCTGGGTAATCTGCAAGCATGGTATCGCTGACTTTGCGTCGCTCCTTATTCCAAGGAATGCACAACAACAACCGGGACCAACGCGCACCTTTGGCTGCCAGGTTTTGCCGGACTGAATGTTGGGTGGACACTTCTTTTATTGCCGCCTCTACCGCTTGTAAAAAGTTAGCGCCATATAACCAGACATGCGGCAGACCAGCAGCAAAGCCATCAGTGATGTGCGTATCACTTGACAAAGTGCCCCACGGCCTAATCCACGCCTCTTGGCATTCGGCTGATGCACAAGAGCCGCATTCAAGCAGGTTGGTCTCAGCGTGTTGGGTAGGGTCTTTGAAATACACACGTCTTGCCATATCCACGAGGGGTATGTGGCTTATGTTTTCGGTGATGCCCGTTACCATATGTGCGATCTTGCCGATACTCAAAATCACATCAGTCATCGATTTTTTTTGTGCACTATTTATGGCTCTGGCATCAAATTTATCCCGCCAAACCGCATAAGTATGAGGTGGCTTCACCCCCCATGCGTTAAAAAACATGCTGCCATTGGTCTCGGAGTTCATGTCGCAGTAGGCAACCCCCAGCTTGCTGGCAGCGGCTACCGTGGCGATAGGCTTTGTTGCAGGGTCCGTAAGCAAACTTCCCCACACTTCTTTTACAAACTTGGCGACAGCAAAGTTCGCCAGCGCTACACTGAATGATGCCACTACGCCCGCCCCCAAGTTCCGGTGCCAGTCCTCCGCCGCAAGATATTCGGTGCGCAATTGGCGCGTGGAAGTGTCCACCCGTTCATCGCTGGTAATTTGCATTGAATTAATTAAATAACTATAAACTGTCGAGTTGAATCTCATTGTGTCCGCATTGGAATGCTGCAGTTTCGTATATTTGCAGTTGATGTCATTGAGTCCTGTTAAATCACTGCACGGTTCACCATTCAATTGCGTAGGCGCATACTTGTCCACAATGTTAAAAATGGTTGAACAAGCATTGGCGGCTACCGACGGAGTTGGGGGCGCTTTTGTCGCAGGCGTAGAAGGCGAAGGGGTCTTCGACCAGAAATCCTGCAGAAGAAATTTCTCATCTCTGGAAACTCGAAGCGTACTATCGTTGCGCCAGAGCCAGTGGAAAAGCCAATTAGCGAAGTCCACTGCTGCGTCTATTTTCTGCACATGCCCATTAACTTTGGCAAGTTGAAAATAGCAGCGATAAAAATGTGCAGCTACGGCCATGCGTGCCATCAAATAGCTGCTGCGCTGAGTGCTGAGTGTGGTGTCGCCAAAAGGTTTTAGGTAGTCGTCAAGGGTTGGATACTGATCTGACTTGTCCAACACCTCGGCTTCTTCGTAAAAGACAGCCATAGCCCCGATATGACGTGCATCGTCCAACGCGTTGTCACTTGAGACATGTTCCCGTCCATTGGCCAACAAAGTTTCTATTTTTGATACCCGTTCCTCCTCGTAATAAAAACTCAATAATGCCAGCAGGGATGTGTCGGCAGTTAGGCGCAAGTCATTATCATTGGCTAGGCAGTCATAGATGCGGCACACGCCTATCCAAAACTCAGCTGGCATGGCCGATAAGTCGTCACGGGAATTTGGAATAAGGAAGTCAATTTTAGAATTTTCGATTTTGTTGCGTGCGGCCATCGCAGACAGTAAAAAGTCATGAACCAAATTCACAGTGACTATTGGCGTACTTAGTCTGTCAACATTTCTCTTAACTTCCTCGATCAGCGATTCATCATTATTCTGTATTGCTTTTCTCACTTGCCTAGTGAGTGATTTCAATCTCGTTGACTCACTTTTTGGTGTCAATTTGACTGCCAATCGCCTTACATCCCCAAAGGTGTACCAATCGTAGGCCTTGACCAAGGCATTGAAGGTATAGAAGTGCAAATGTTTTAGGATGTCAAGTACCGGATGGGTCTCAAGCAATGACTTTTCTGTAAAACCATTTTGTACTGTCGCCAAGTATCCGGAATCTATTTGGTAAGGTGCCATAGTTCGCCGCGTTGTTTAAAGCTGGGGAAGCCAGCGGCGCTGTGCGCTGGTGCCCCATTAATCTTATCGTCTGGATTTAGTGAAATACCACGCCTTGGGTAAACCCTAGTGCATGTTTGCTACGCAGCATGTCTTGCCCCCAATACAAGTTGCCGTTAACCAGCCCGTTGCAATGGGTTTGGATAGCGTTGGCTGTCGCGCCCAAGACAGACAGGGTGTAGGCGCGTGGGGGCTTGGGCAGCGCGGCAATAAAGTTGACTGCGCTGTGGCCTAGCAGGCCGTCGCCAGTGCCGATGATGACGGTGTCAAACTCTTCGCGGGCCAGCAGGTAGCCTAGGCGCAGCAGCAGGGCGTTGTCAGAGTTTGCGCACTTTTTGGGGCCACCAGCCAGCATAAGGTGTTGCACTGGCTGAATATGGGGTGCGATGTTTTGTGCGGCAAAGTACCGGCGCTGCACCTCGGTGGCGTGGTCGCCGGTGGTCATAAAGGCGTGGGCTTGCAGGCTGGTGGTGCGGGGCTGCAGGCGTGCCATTAGCGCGGCGTAGTCGGGCTGAAAGCCGGTGGCTGTCATGGTGTAGTTAAGGTTTTCTACATCCAGCGTCATCAGGGTGCGGCCTAGCTTGGGTAACGCGTCGAACCCCTGGCTTTGCATGGGCAGGGTGATGGTTTGCGTGGGGCTGATGGCAAAGCGCTCTTGGCTGGCCGGCGCTTGCTGGCGGGTGTGGTTGTGTGGCCGGGGCTGAGG
>JANMVO010000474.1:0-6714 GCA_031392805.1 Rhodoferax sp.
GTTTCGTGGGTGACGAGGAAGGCCAGCGCCTTCTTGGTGTACTTGCTGCCATCAGCGGCAAAAACGATTTTCATTTTTTCTCCTGGTATTCACGTTGAAGTTCAATCATTGCCCTGGCAGGCTGCTAGGAGCCAGCCGACCGTGCGCCAGCGCACTCAAGCGCTTATTCTTTCACTCAATTTGCGTCTGAGCAAGTCAACACCCGGCTGAGAAGCACCAGGATGAAGACACCCAGGCCAATAGAGGCCAGGCTCCCGGTTGGTGAGGCATGTATTTGAACCGTCGCCTGCGTTTGGCTCGCTGTCTGTGCGCTAGCGCACAGACAGCGACTCTCCCCTTGGATATAAACAACAGTAGAGAAATGCATTCAACCCGGAACTTCACCCAGACTTCAACATGAACCACTCTGCCCACACACTCGCGGCCCAGATTGAGTATTTGCGACAGCAAACTGCCAGCCTTGCGTCCCAAGGGGCAACTGCCCCTGCTACAGTGGCGACGTCAGTTCCCCCAAGTACTGACAAAGCCACGCGGCCCGTGCTGCACCTGCCAGTCCATCCGGCCAGGCGCATACAGGCTTCAATTTAAAACCCAGGAGCGGACATGAAAATACTGATGGTTCTGACCTCGCACGACGCGCTCGGTGCAACGGGCAAAAAAACCGGCTTGTGGCTGGAAGAATTTGCCGCGCCGTACTACGTGTTCAAGGACGCCGGTGCGCAAATCAGCCTGGCATCACCGCTCGGTGGCCAGCCACCGATTGACCCCAAAAGTGATGAGCCAGCGTCGCAGACTGAAGCGACGCACCGCTTCAAGGCGGACGCCACCGCCTTGGCATTACTGGCCAACACACTGAAGCTGCGCGAGGTTGCGGTTGGCGATTTCGACGCCGTTTTTTACCCCGGCGGCCACGGCCCCCTGTGGGATCTGGCCGAAAACGCCTACTCCATCGCCCTGATCCAGGCGATGCTGGCCGCAGGTAAACCGGTGGCCACTGTTTGCCACGCACCCGGCGTGCTGCGGCATGTCAAGAAACCCACAGGAACTTTCGTCGTGCAAGGCAAGGCCGTCACAGGATTCTCCAACACTGAAGAACAGATCGCCGGATTGACCCAAGTTGTTCCATTTTCGGTAGAAGACATGCTCAAAGAAAACGGTGGCCAATATTCCAAGGGCGCCGACTGGCAGCCGCACGTCGTCACCGATGGCTTGCTGATTACCGGGCAAAACCCGGCGTCCTCCGCGCCTGCGGCCAAAGCCCTTATAGAAAAGCTGCGCCAGACCGACCCGGCCTGACCGATTTCCGTGAGTTGATGGCGTCGGGGCGAATTTGAATAAATCAAAAATGCTACTGTAGTTATAGCTTACTATGCAATACGTACAAGGGCTATAAGCCTATTTACCTCTTGAATCGACTGCAAACGGCTTTCTAAAGAGTGCTGCGCCCAGAGTTCCCCGGCCCTGGGTGTCGCCATAGCGCCGTGTATTGCGTAGATGCCTGTGGGCAATTCAGTCACCGACCGCTTGGGCACAATAGCGGTGTGAAATCGCCCCCATCTGACGCCAAGCCTGTTTTTCAGCTGCCGTCCGCACGCAATTTGCTGTGGATCTCTGTGGTTGTGGCCATTGCGACCATCACGCTCAAAACCCTGGCCTGGTACATCACCGGATCAGTGGGCTTGCTGTCCGACGCGATGGAATCGCTGGTGAATCTGGCCAGCGCCATTTTTGCGCTGATGATGGTGACCATTGCGCAGCGCCCGGCCGATGAAGACCATCCTTACGGGCACCACAAGGCCGAATACTTCTCTTCCGGGTTTGAAGGTATTTTGATCATCGCTGCGGCCATGGGCATTGTCTGGGCGGCGGGGCATCGGCTGTTTGACCCGCAACCGATTCAGGCGGTGGGCTGGGGGCTGGCCCTGTCGGTGGTGAGCTCGGTTCTCAATGGCTTGCTGGCCTGGGCGCTGTTTCGCGCCGCCAGCGTGTACCGCTCGATTGCGCTGGAGGCTGATGCGCGGCACTTGGTGACGGACGTCTGGACTTCGGTGGGCGTGGTCGTGGGGATTGGCGCGGTCGCGGCCACCGGCTGGCTCTGGCTCGATCCCTTGGTGGCGATCGGGGTGGCCCTGAATATTCTCAGGGAAGGCGTCCATCTGATCTGGCGCTCGTCCCAGGGTTTGATGGACGAGGCCCTTGAGCCCGAGGTACTGGCCGACATCCACAAGGCGCTGGCCGGCTTTGCCCACCCCACCTTGCGGTTTGACCACGTGACAACGCGCCGCTCGGGCCAGCGCCGGTTTGTTGACTTGCACATGCACCTGCCGGCGAACTGGTCGCTGGGCCGCGCCGCTACGTTGCGCATCCGGGTCGAGCAGGCGCTGATGAGCGCGGTGCCGGGGCTGCGTGCCAGCATCCAGCTGCTGCCCACCGACGTGGAAGCGCATTTTGACGATGTCAGGAATTTGATGTGATCGCTGTCCTGCAGCGTGTGAGCGAAGCGCGGGTGGTGGTCGGCACTGAGCTGGTCGGCGAGATTGCCGCCGGACTGCTGGTTTTGCTATGTGCGGAACAAGGTGACACGCGGGCGCAGAGCGACAAACTGCTGGCCAAAATCTTGAAGCTGCGCATCTTCAGTGATGATGCGGGAAAGATGAACCTGAGCGTGCAAGACATGGATGGCAAAGGCACGGTTGGCGGCTTGCTGGTGGTGAGCCAGTTCACGCTGGCGGCAGACGCCTCAGCGGGCAACCGACCCAGTTTCACGGCGGCGGCCAAGCCGGATGAGGGCCGCAGGCTGTATGAGTATTTTGTGGCGCAGACCCGAGTTGCACATCCCCTTGTGCAGACTGGGCGGTTTGGTGCTGACATGAAGGTGCACCTGGTCAATGATGGCCCTGTGACGATTCCTTTGCGAATTTTGCCCACTTGATTTTTGTCGGGATTTGCTCGGAATTTGCCCGGAATTTGCTAGGAATTTGCAAATGACAGCGCTTGGGTTGTTTATGTTTTCAGGCATTTTTGTTGCGCACGCAGTCGGGACTCGCCCCGGCTTGCCTGCGCGGAGCAAATATCTGAAAAAACCCCCGCGTTGTCAAGCGCAAATTCCACTAGCAGCAGCAACAAAATTAATTCAAAATAAATAGCAAACTATCCAATGAATACGAGGGCTATAAACGTTTTACGAAGGAAGAGATTTCAATAAGGGCTTTTGAACCCAAGCCCATCCATTACCTCAATCTCCCGCGCCTCCATGGCCAGTGCATCGGCCTCGCTGGTTTCATGATCCCAGCCTTGCGCGTGCAGCGTGCCGTGCACCAGCAGATGCGCGTAGTGGGCTTGCAGGGTCTTGCGCTGTGCTTTGGCCTCACGTGCGATGACCGGGGCGCACAGCACCAGGTCGGCGGTGACGACGGGCGCTTGCGTGTAGTCAAACGTCAGCACATTGGTGGCGTAGTCTTTATGGCGGTAGTCGCGGTTCAGGGCCTGTCCTTCATCTGCATCGACGATGCGCACGGTGATTTCGGCGTCGCTTTCCAGCGCGTGGCGAATCCACCGCGTGACGCAGTGGCGGGGCAGGGCGGCGCGGTGGCGGGCCAGCAGAGCTGTGGAGGCCAGCTTGCCGAATTGCAGCGACAAAGTCAGGTTTTTCAGCATGATTGGGTGTCAAATATGCCTCTAGCCCTTGTGTAATATAAATAGTTAGCTACTAAATATATAGCGTGTGTCATTTGGTGCCGAAACGGCAGCGCTTGGTAACTGCCCGATGATTTCATCGCGCAACCTTCTTCGTTGGCAAGGTGCGCGCGCGCTTGACAGGCAGAGCGGTCAGCGCGGGCCGGTCTGCACCCGAGCGGCCCGCGGCGTCGTAAGCATCCACAATGCGCGCCACCAATGGGTGGCGCACCACGTCGGCGCTGGTCATGCGGCAGATCGCAATGCCGGCCACCCGCTTCAATATGCGTTCCGCGTCAATCAAACCGCTGAGCTGGGTTTTGGGCAAGTCAATCTGGCTCACGTCGCCGGTGACCACTGCTTTGGCACCAAAGCCAATGCGGGTTAAAAACATCTTCATCTGCTCAGGCGTGGTGTTTTGCGCCTCGTCCAGAATAATGAAGGCGTTGTTCAGCGTGCGCCCGCGCATGAAGGCCAGCGGGGCAACCTCGATGGTCTGGCGCTCAAAGGCTTTTTGCACCTGCTCAAAACCCATCAAGTCATACAGCGCGTCATACAGGGGGCGCAAATACGGGTCAATTTTCTGGTTCAAGTCACCGGGCAAAAAGCCCAGGCGCTCACCCGCTTCAACCGCCGGGCGCGTGAGCACGATGCGCTGCACGGCGCTGCGCTGCAAGGCGTCCACGGCCATGGCCACGGCCAGGTAGGTTTTGCCGGTGCCAGCGGGGCCAATGGCAATGGTGATGTCGTGGCTGGCGATGTTGTCCAGATAAGTGGCCTGGTTCAGCGTGCGGGCTTTCAAGTCACTGCGCTTGGTTTTCAGCGCTGCGCCAGCGGCGTCATCCATGTCACCGTCGCCTGCCAGCATCAGTTGCACGGTGGCGCTTTCTATCGGGCGAGCGGCCATTTCATACAGGGCCTGCAGCATTTCCATGCCGCGCCTGGCATGGGCCTTGGTGCCATCGACCTTGAACTGTTCATGCCGGTGTGCTATTTTGACTTGCAGCGCCAACTCGATCATGCGCAAATGCGCGTCCATGGGCCCGCACAGGTGGCCTAAGCGGGTGTTGTTGGGCGGGGTGAACAGGTGTCTGAGAATCAAGCTGATAATTCCGGTAAGTGGGCCATGAGGTTCCCCAATGATAGGCAAACCAGCCAGACAAAACATGACAGGCAAAAATGATCGGTAAATTGAGCGGCACGCTGGGTGACAAAAACCCGCCCCAGATTCTGGTGGATTGCCACGGCGTGGGCTACGAGGTGAACGTGCCCATGAGCACGTTTTACAACCTGCCGGGCCTGGGTGACAAGGTCAGCTTGCTGACGCATTTTGTGGTGCGTGAAGACGCGCAACTTTTGTATGGTTTTGCCACGCACCCGGAGCGTGAGGCGTTTCGTCAGCTCATCAAAATCTCGGGTGTGGGGCCGCGCACGGCGCTCTCGGTACTGTCTGGCATGAGTGTAGGCGAGCTGGCGCAGGCGGTGACCTTGCAGGAAGCAGGCCGCCTGGTGAAGGTGCCCGGCATCGGCAAGAAAACCGCCGAGCGGCTGCTGCTGGAGCTCAAAGGCAAACTCGGTGCCGACATTGGCCTGCCCACGCATCCGGTCAACGATGCGCAAACCGATATTTTGCAAGCCCTGCTGGCGCTGGGCTACAGCGACAGGGAAGCCGCCATTTCGCTCAAGGCTCTGCCGGCGGATGTGGGGGTGAGCGAGGGGATCAAGCTGGCGTTGAAGGCGTTGGCGAAGTGAGTGTTGATCGGTGAATGTTGATCGGTTGAAAATCATGAAGTAATACCGTAAAATTGTTTTCTTACCTGTAGGAGCCTCGTCATGAGCACCGTTACCAGCAAAGGTCAAATTACCCTGCCAAAACCGCTACGCGACCGCTTGGAGCTTAAGGCGGGTTCGCAGGTTGATTTTGTCGTCAACGCCAGCGGAGAAATCGTTTTGAAGCCTGCCAAAAAGCCGCTGAACAAAGCCGCGCAAGCCTACCGCGCAGCGTTGATATCTGTCAGCGGCAGCGCCGACAAGCGCTTTGCCACCACCGATGAATTCATGCGTTTCGTGCGGGGCTAAATTCTTTTCAAGGCGCGTCCATGGGCCGAGTCCTTGTCGATACCAATGTTTTGATCGATGTCCTACAAAGAGACCCCGTCTGGTTTGAGTGGTCAGTGGATCAAATGGCGCTGCACAGCATGGCCAACGAACTGTGCATCAATGCCATCATTTACGCCGAATTGGCCCAGCGGTTTGAAAGTCGAGTGCAGCTTGACCGCGTAGTCTCTAAACTCCAGCTAGGGTGCTTGGAGTTGGACCGCGACACTCTGTATGTGGCCTCGCAGGCATTTGCGGTATACCGCAGCCGCGCTGGCAGCAAAAGCAATGTGTTGGCCGACTTTTTTATCGGTGCCCAGGCGCTGCAAAAGCGTTGCAAGTTGCTTACCCGTGATGGCAAACGCTATCGCACGTACTTTCCAAGTGTGGAGCTGATAAGCCCAGCCGTAAACTGAAATGGCTATAAATGCTCGAAGCACCGCCAGGCAGTCAGAGTGGGCGCGAAAAATATCGCCTCATTTGGATTTGGACAGCCGAGGTCGCGGAGCCTGAAAAAACCAATTGAAGGTGTTGGCAGATTGATTGAAAGGGGACGTGAACCTCTCAACCGAAAAGCATGCAATTACAGTCCGTCTGTGAATTTGGTCTTGAGCCACTTGAGCAGTTCTCGCTGGTCCGCCGCCGTGGCCCGGCGCACCTGAACCAACAGTTTGTTGAGGTCAGGGCGCTGCAATGTGATGTTGGCAGCGCCTTCGTTGCAAACCGAGCAAATTGCTTTCAGGTTGCCCGCCTCATCGCTTCCTCCCATGCTTTTGTCGATGACGTGCCCAATGTGAAGCCGGGTCTTGCGCGTGGGGTCATACGGATGCGGCTCACCGGCCACGGCACCGCACATCTGGCAGGTGAAGCCATTGCGGTCCAGCACAAAGGCCCTGGCTTCTTTGGAAATGCCTCGTGCAAAAGCGGGTTGCGGCTTGGCGG
>JANMVO010000507.1:0-3284 GCA_031392805.1 Rhodoferax sp.
GGGCAAACATTCGGGCGCGTGCGCGCGATGCTGGATGAAAACGGCAAGTCCATCAAAACGGCCGGCCCCTCAATCCCCGTGGAAATTCAGGGTTTGACCGAAGTTCCACAGGCTGGCGACGAATTCATGGTCATGGCCGATGAGCGCCGTGCCCGCGAAATTGCGACCTACCGCGCCGGCAAGTTCCGCAACACCAAACTCGCCAAACAGCAGGCGGCCAAACTGGAAAACATGTTCGCCGACATGACGGCGGGCGAAGTCAAACTGGTGCCCATCATCATCAAGGCCGACGTGCAGGGCTCACAGGAGGCGCTGGCCCAGTCGCTGCTCAAGTTGTCAACCGTCGAGGTCAAGGTGCAGCTGGTTTACACCGCCGTGGGTGCCATCAGCGAGTCGGACGTCAATCTGGCGATTGCCTCCAAGGCCGTCATCATTGGCTTCAACACGCGGGCCGACGCCGGTGCGCGCAAGCTGGCCGAGCACAACGGTGTGGACATTCGCTACTACGACATCATCTATGACGCCGTGGACGAGCTCAAGCTCGCCATGTCGGGCATGCTGACACCGGACAAAAAAGAAGAAGTCATTGGCACGGCCGAGATCCGCGAGATCTTCAAAGTCTCCAAGATTGGCTCAATTGCCGGCTGTATGGTCACCGCAGGCGTGGTCAGGCGGACAGCGCGGGTTCGGTTGCTGCGCGACAACATGGTGATCTTCACGGGTGAACTCGATTCGCTAAAGCGTTTCAAGGACGATGCCAAGGAAGTCAAAGAGAGTTTCGAGTGCGGTTTGAACATCAAGAATTACAACGACATCCAGCAAGGTGACGTGCTCGAGTTCTTCGAGATTCGGGAAGTTGCCCGGACGCTCTAACGCGCAGTCAATAACGCGAAGTCAATCGTGCGCAGAAAATCAGCCACCCCCAACCGCGCCTTCAAGGTTGCCGATCAGATCCAGCGGGATCTGACGGAGTTGATCGCGCGTGAGTTGAAAGACCCGCGGGTGGGCATGGTGACGATTCAGGCCGTGGAGGTCACGCCTGACTACGCGCACGCCAAAGTGTTTTTCAGCCTGCTGGCGGGTGACTCAGTGGCGTGTCAGGAAGGCCTGAACCAGGCAGCGGGCTTTTTGCGCGCCGGCCTGTTCAAGCGCCTGCACATTCACACCGTGCCGACGCTGCATTTTGTGTTCGACCGGACCACGGAGCGTGCCGCCGACATGAATGCGTTAATTGCGCAGGCGGTTGCCTCCCGTTCCAAAAACGACGACTGAAGTATGAACGCGCCACGTGCACGGGTTGCCAGGCGCCCCGTGCATGGGGTGCTGTTGCTTGACAAGCCTCTGGGCTGGTCGAGCAACGACGCATTGCAAAAAGCCAAATGGCTGTTGCAGGCGGCAAAAGCCGGTCACACCGGCACGCTGGACCCCCTGGCGACAGGCTTGCTGCCGCTGTGTTTTGGCGCGGCGACCAAGTTCAGCCAGTTGCAACTCGAGGCCGACAAGACGTATGCAGCCGTGCTGCGCCTGGGGCAGAAGACCAGCACCGGCGACGCAGAAGGCGATGTGATTAAGGAGCGGGCGCAGGCCGCATTGGCGGTGACGCAACAAGATGTAGACCGGCTGCAGAAGCAGTTTACCGGGGCGATTGTCCAGGTGCCGCCGATGTACAGCGCATTGAAGAAAGACGGCAAGCCTTTGTACCAATACGCGCGGGCGGGTGTTGAAGTGGCAAGGGAGGCGCGTGCGGTGACAATTTATGAGCTAGATATGGCTCTAGCCCGCATGAACAATACATATTCAGCTATTAATATAGTAGCTAAATGCAGCAAAGGCACGTACATCCGCACGTTGGGCGAGGACCTCGGTGAGGCTTTGGGATGCGGTGCCCACTTAAGCGCGCTGCGGCGCACTGGCACCGGCGGCTTCAACGTCTCGCAGTGTGTGACGCTGCAAGCGCTGGAGGCCATGACGGATGACGAGCGCCTGGCGTGTCTGCTGCCGGTGGAGTCGCTGTTGACTGATCACACCGTGGTCATATTGGACAGTGACAATGCGGGGCGGTTTTCAAGTGGCCTGCGGCGGCGCGGCGCGTGGCCAGATGCCGATGCGGTGGCCGTGTACGGACCCGTGCCCGCGCCCTCGTCCCAACCCTCTCCCGCTGGCGAGAGAGGGAGAGGGAGAGGGAGAGGCAGTGAGTCACCTATCCCTCGTGCGTTAGCAGGCAGAGTTGAAAGATGCCTGCTGGGCACGGCCCACATCAAGGGCGGTGAATTGATTCCCGGGCGCTTGTTAAGCCCGATTGAGATTGAAGAATATCAGGCGCAGCAGGGTCAGATTGCCACCTCCCAGCTAGCCGCGACCCAACAGATCCAGACGATTTAAGAAAGTGAACCATGAGCCATAAACAAATCAGAAACATCGCCATCATCGCCCACGTCGACCACGGCAAAACCACCATGGTCGACCAGTTGCTGCGCCAGTCCGGCACTTTTGCCGAGCACGAGAAGGTGGTTGACACCGTGATGGACAACAACGCGATTGAGAAAGAGCGTGGCATTACCATCCTGGCCAAGAACTGCGCCGTAACCTGGGAAGGCACACACATCAACATCGTTGACACCCCCGGCCACGCTGACTTCGGCGGCGAAGTGGAACGCGCATTGAGCATGGTCGACGGCGTGGTGCTGCTGATTGACGCGCAGGAAGGCCCCATGCCCCAGACCCGCTTTGTGACCAAGAAGGCGCTGGCCCTGGGCCTGAAACCCATCCTGGTGGTGAACAAGGTGGACAAGCCCGGCGCGCGGCCTGACTGGGTGGTCAACGCCGCGTTTGATCTGTTCGACAAGCTTGGTGCCACCGATGAACAGCTGGATTTCCCCGTGGTCTACGCCTCAGGCATCAACGGCTGGTCGTCCCTGGTCGAGGGCGAGCCGAATGAGCAGTGGGGCCCCGACATGTCGGCCCTGTTCGACACCATCCTGAAGCACGTGCCGCACCAGCTGGGCGACCCGGCGGCACCGCTGCAACTGCAAATTTCCGCGCTCGATTTTTCGACCTTTGTGGGGCGCATTGGCGTCGGGCGCATCAGCCAGGGCACGGTCAGGCCGATGATGGACGTGGTGGTGATGGAAGGCCCGGATGGCAAGGCCGTCAAAGGCCGCATCAACCAGGTGTTGACCTTCCAGGGCCTGGAACGCGTGCAGACGACGGATGCCGGCCCCGGTGAAATCGTGCTGATCAACGGGCTGACGGACATCGGCATTGGCGTCACCATCACCGACCCC
>JANMVO010000509.1:0-15747 GCA_031392805.1 Rhodoferax sp.
GGCTGCGGCCCTGACCGACGTCGACGTGACGCGTCTGGTCAATGAACTTCGATAGGCCGATTGTTATCGACACTGGCGTACTGGTCAGTGCGGCGATCCGGCCCCAGTCTGTGCCGGCGCTGGCACTGGAACGAGCCTTGCTGCATTACGAAGTGTGTGCGTCGCAGGCTACCTTTGCTGAACTGCAAGACGTCTTGAGTCGGTCAAAATTTGATCGGTATGCCAGCCCACAAATGCGGCAGGCGTTTGTCGATGGACTGTGGCGACACCTGCGTATGGTCGAAGTTAACCAGCTTGTGAGCGATTGCCGTGATCCAAAAGACGATAAATTTCTTGCCTTGGCGTTGGCGGTGAACGCCGAGATGATTGTCGCCAGCGACCCCCATCTGACTCAAATGCACCCTTGGCGAGCCATCCCGATCCTGCCACCTGCTGCCTTTCTGGTCGGTGCGCGCTGAATTCGGGATGAATCAGCGGGGATTAATCGGGGTCAGATTCCAATTCTTTCCCCGGCATGCCAGAACCACCAAGTGACAACGCATGCGCCAATTTCAAACAGGTTGAAGCTCATGGAATGATCTTTCCTTGCGCAGGGAGGCCCGATACCAGACGCCTTTTGTCAGGGCAAGACATGAAGCATTTGGCATCTGAGTGCGGCTTTTCGTTGGCGCGAAACCGATGCCTGAACCGGTCAGATTTTGACTGGCAAGCTACGCGCCACCTACTTCTCTGGAGATGAACTCGAACCCGCCGAGTCTCTTTGCAATGGCGTTGTATGCCCAGGCACCAAAGAGTACAAGCAGAAAGCCAAACAGTGCATACAGGAACGGCGTGGCAAGCATGAAGCCTATGAAAAACGGCGGCTTCGGACCCGGCACTGCCGCGAAAGTGGCCAGCATGAACAACACAAACGGCAAGGTTGTCACGAAGAAAAGTGCCGCAAAAACCTTGGCCCCTTGCAGTGGAGAGATGTAGACAATTTGCTTTTTCATGATTCAATCCTCAGAAAATGGCGCAACGGCAACGCAGCGCCGATGAATCGCCTGGTGTTCGCAAAGTAAGACGCCGCTGTAGTTTACGGTCGGGTTAGTCGGTGTGGGTCCTGCCCGGCCATGGCATCAGGATTTTCATTGACAATTGAGAGTCAATTAGGCCTCTAGCCCTTGTGGAATAATCGTTACTTGCTATACAATATGTAGCATATTAACCACGGAGTCATCACAATCCCCGTCGTCCAGCCAGCAATCTCCAAAATAGACGAACACCTCTTTGAAATAATACTCATCCCCATGCGAGCGTTGGGATCTTTCCTTGCTTCAGTTCATACCAGACGCCCCGCCGACTGTCCTGGCGGCTCAGGTAACGAGGCCCTGTGTCTCTTGGATAATTGAGATGGATTTGGATTGAATCATCATCCGCAACGACAGCCATCAACACCCATTTTATGGGCATCACTCAAGGAATCCCCATGAAAATCCTCATGCTCCACGGCATCAACCACAACATGTTTGGCAAGCGCGATCCGGCCCAATACGGCGCCATCACGCTGGATGAGATCAACGCCTCCCTTAGCGCACTTGGCAAAGAGCTGGGCACATCGGTTGAAAACTTCCAGACCAACAGCGAAGGCGAGATGTGCGAGCGCATTCACCAAGGCTATAGCGACGGTGTGGACGCTGTGCTGATCAACGCCGGTGCGTGGACGCACTACTCTTACGGCATTCGTGATGCGCTGGCCATCCTGGCCTGCCCGATTGTGGAGTTGCACATGTCCAATATTCACGCGCGTGAAGAATTCCGCCATCGCTCGGTGTTTGCTGAGATCGTCAGCGGCCAGATTTGCGGTTTTGGCGCTGACAGCTACCTGCTCGCGCTACGGGCTGGCGTCACGGCTGCAATGGGCAGGAAAAAATGACGGCAGTTGGCCTCATCGAAGGCGCTACCGAAATCGTCGTGCACATTGGTTTCCTGACGCACGCCTTCAAGGCACCGATGATCCAAAACCTCTAGTTTGAGAATGCCGGGGTCAAAGCTATCTCAAACGCGACCATACGCGAAACCTGTTGCGGTCTCTATGCCTTCAATCCGGTCAATCAGTCGGTGCAGCGGTTTTAGCTCGCGGTAGCGCGCTGTGGTGGCGCGGATATAGCTGATGAAGCGCGGCGTGTCGGCCAGGTACTGGGGTTTTCCGTCGCGCAAACTGAGTCGGGCAAAGATGCCCGCCACTTTGAGGTGCCGCTGCAATCCCATCCATTCAACACCCCGGTAAAACTCGCCAAAATCATCGCCGACGGGCAGACCTGCAACGCGCGCTTTTTGCCAGTAGCGGATGGTGATGTCCAGCACAAAGTCTTCTTCCCAGGTCAGGAAGGCATCGCGCATCAAACTCGCGATGTCATAAGTGATGGGGCCATAGACGGCGTCCTGGAAATCCAACACGCCCACGCGTGTTTCCACATGACCGCCCAAGCGTGTTTCCACATCACCGCCCAAGCGCGTCTCTACCTGAGCGCCCCAGCGTGTACCCATATGGCCTGCAAGGCTGGTATCAGGTTTTGCAGCCATCATCAAGTTTCTGGGCATGAAATCACGATGCACATAAACACTGGGCCAGGCCAGATTCTGCGCAACGATGTGTTTGAAGGCCACCTCCACCGTGCTGCGCACATTGCCCTCCACGGCCACGCCCCGGTGACGCGCCAGATACCACTCGGGGAACAGCGCCAGCTCGCGGTGCAGCAAGGCCTCGCTGTAGGGTGGCAGCACATGGGGTTTGGACGCCAGCTGCCAGGCGATGAGGGCGTCTACAGCTTGCAGGTACATCGCATGGTTGGCCTGCGGGTTCCCGCGGTTGATCACCTGCATCATGGTCTGGTTACCCAGGTCACTGAGCAGCATGAAGCCATTGGCCTCGTCCCATGCCAGTACCTCTGGGACGTTCAGACCCGCTTGCGCCATAAGGCGGGCCACCTCCACAAATGGCCCGCAGTTTTCTTTGTCAGGCGGTGCGTCCATAATAATGCGGCTGCCGACAAGAGAATCGCTTGAATCCACGCGCAGGTAGCGGCGAAAACTGGCATCGGCTGAGGCCAGGCGCAAAGACGCAAGCTGCAGTGGATGCGCGGCGACCAAGCCGGCAAACCAGGTGTTGAACGCAGCAGCACGTGCCGGATGAGTCCATAGAACGCCATTGGCTGGCGTCGTTTGAGATGCCATGCCGGCGCAGAGGTTTGAAGTGCCTGATTGCGCCACAGAGGTGTCGGCTGGAACGGCAGGGGAAGTACTTGGGCTCATGGATAATCCATTCTACAAAGCCCCGTGCCCAAAGCCCAAATTATTATTTCCTGATATCAATCGTTTCCGATTGCCTAATTCTGCCGCCGCACCTTGTCCGATGTGTTTTTCGATTCCTGATTTGAAACTTTCATCGGGCCCCACGCCAAGTGCGGCCAAAGCGCTGATTATTTTTGCATTGGCACAGGTCTTGGCGGCTCAGGTGCAGGCGCAGGGCGAGCCGCCGGACAGTCCCCTGGGCCTGAAGGCGAGCCCGCTGCTGGAAAACAAAATTCCGCAATCAACCCGCAGTGCGCTTCCCACGTTTCTCTATGGCGAGCGCACAACGGGGCGCACCGACCTAGAAACCGTGCTGGAAGGCGATGCCATATTGCGCCGGGGTGACACGGTGATTCGTGCTGACCGGCTGGAGTACTACCAGCCCGATGACTTGGCCAAAGCGCGCGGCAACGTGCGCATCAATCGCGCAGGCAATGTGTTTGAGGGGCCCCTGGTAGAGCTCAAAGTTGAAGCGTTTGAAGGTTTCTTCAACCAGCCGCGCTACCACTTTCTTCAAAATGACGGTCATGGTGAAGCTGATCGTGTGGACTTCATTGACGACAAACGGGTGGTCATCCACAACGCCACATTCACCACCTGCAAGCGCCTGGCTGGCCCGAGCTGGCTGCCCGACTGGATTTTGCGGGCCGCCACCCTGCACCTGGACTACGAAGAAGACGTTGGCCAGGCCGAAGGCGCGGTGCTTAGCTTCAAGGGGGTGCCCATCCTGCCAGTGCCGTACCTGAGCTTCCCGTTGAGCGATCGTCGCAAGTCGGGGTTTTTGCCACCCACCCTGGGGCTTGGCAACATCAACGGCCCGGAGGTCACGGTTCCGTATTACTGGAATATTGCCCCGAATCGGGACGCCACCTTTAGCCCCACGCTAATGACCAAACGCGGTGTCGATCTGGGCGCGGAGTTTCGCTACCTTGAAAATGCCTATTCGGGCGGGATGCGCGCCAACTTCATGCCCTCGGACCAACTGCGTGGCAGCAATCGTTGGGGCCTGGCAGCAACACACAAAGGCAATGTTGATACCGGCATTGAGGCCATTGGCGGCGTCGGCCTTAACCTCAACCTGAACCGCGTGAGCGACGACAACTACTGGCGCGACTTCACCCACACCACACCGTCGCTGACGCAGCGCCTTTTGGCCAACGATGCCGCAGTATCATGGTCGCGCGGTTTTTTCTCAGCCAGCGTGCGTGCGCTCAAGTGGCAGACGCTGCAGGATGTGACCTCGCCCATCACGCCGCCGTATGACCGGTTGCCGCAGGTGGCCGGGCGCTATGCGCGCACCAACGTCCGTGGTTTTGACGTGTCAGTTGACGCTGACTACACCCAGTTTGAAGCCGCCCAGGCACTGACCGGGCAACCCAACGCAAAGCGTATTTATTCGCTGGCACAGATCAGCCATCCCTGGGTCGGTCTGGCCAGTTTCATCACGCCCAAAGTACAATTGCACGCCACCAATTACCAGTTTGACGCGCCGCTGGCCAATGGCGCCCTGTCGGCTGGCCGGGTGGTGCCCACTTTCAGCCTGGACAGTGGCCTGGTGTTTGAACGTGACACGAGTTACTTTGGCCGCGCATTTCTCCAGACGCTGGAGCCTCGGGCGTTTTACGTGGCCACGCCGTTTCGTGACCAGAGCCTGCTCCCCAACTACGACTCTGGCGCGAACGACTTCAATTTCGCCAGCGTTTTCACCGAAAATGCCTTCGGCGGGAATGATCGCATCTCTGACAGCAATTTACTGACCCTGGGGCTTACCACGCGCTTGCTGGATCCGCAAACCGGTGCCGAGGCCGTGCGTTTAGGCGTTGCCCAGCGTTTGCGATTCAAGGACCAGAACGTCACCTTGCCTGGCGGCACACCAGTGGCAGAGCGTTTGAGCGATATTTTGCTCGGGGCGTCCGTGAACTGGAGCCCGCAGTGGAAGCTTGATTCCACCGTTCAGTTCAATCCCAAGGCGGAGCAGTCAGTGCGCTCGACCATTGGTGCCCGCTACAGCCCAAGCAATTACCGCGTGGTGAGTGCCTCCTACCGGTATCAGCGCGACGCCAGCGAGCAGCTCGACGTGTCCTGGCAATGGCCTTTGAACGACTTGTGGGGGGACCGCGGGCAGGATTTGGGCGCTGGGCGCGGGCAAGGCGATGGGCGCTGGTACAGCGTGGGTCGGCTGAACTACAGCCTGGCGGATCGAAAAGTCGTCGATGCCGTGCTCGGACTTGAGTACGATGCGGGGTGCTGGCTGGGCCGCATTGTGCTGGAGCGTTTGCAGACCAGTGTGTCGTCGGTCAACCAGCGCATCCTGTTCCAGCTCGAGCTTGTGGGGTTTTCGCGCCTGGGGTCAAATCCCTTGAAGACCCTCAAGGACAATATCCCCCGCTACCAGTTCTTGCGTGAGCAAACCAGTTTACCCAGCCGTTTCAGCAATTACGATTGACTTACTATGACCTATCGCGCTTTGGCCTGCAGCATGGCCACCCTGGCTGCTTTTGTTACATTGACCACCCAGGCCCAGGGGCTGCGGCTTTCACCCTCTTTGTCCAGTGCCGCGCGCACTGCGGCGGCAGTGCCAACGGGTGCGCAGCATCCAGCGGAATTCATTGTTGCGGTCGTCAACTCGGAGCCCATCACCAATAGCGAGGTTCGCGCTGAGGCGCTGCGCCTGTCCCAGCAGCTCGCCTTGCAGCGCCGTCCCCAGCCGGCTCGCGATGAATTGATTCAGGTGGTCATGGATCGCATGATCAACGACAAGGTGCAGCTGCAATTGGCGCGTGAGGGGGGCATCCGAATTGAAGACGTTGCGGTTGACCAGGCTGAGCAAAACGTGGCCCGCCAAAACAAGATCGATGTAGCGGAATTGCGCAGACGTCTGGCGGCTGATGGCCTGGCACTGTCCCAGTTTCGCGAACAGCTTCGCGACCAGCTGGCGCTGGTGCGGTTGCGCGAGCGGGAGGTGGACTCCAAGGTGCGTGTGTCGGATCTGGAAGTGGAGCAGTACCGGCGCGAACAGCAGTCAACCAATGCCACCGCAGCTCAGGAAATAAACATCGCCCAGATTTTGGTGGCTGTGCCAGAAGCGGCAACGCCAACGCAGGTGGCGGCGTTGCAGGCCCGTGCGCAAACTGCCCAGACACGCGCCGCTGCAGGCGAAGATTTTGGAACGCTGGCGCGTGATCTGTCAGACTCACCAGACCGCACCAGCGGCGGCCAGTTGGGCCTGCGCACGGCTGACCGTTTGCCGCCGCTCTTTATCGAGGCGACGCAGAACCTGACAGTGGGCGGTGTGTCCGCCGTGCTGCGCTCCGGCGCCGGTTTTCACATTCTGAAACTGGTCGAGAAACGCACTGCCGGACTGACGGTGACCCAGAGCCATGCGCGCCACATACTTTTGCGCGCAAGCCCCAAGTTGAGCGAGGCCGCCGCGCGGGACAAGTTGAGCGAATTTCAAAGGCGTGTCCAGGCGGGTCAGGCTGATTTTGCCGTGCTGGCGCGCGAGACCTCGCAAGACAGCAGCGCGGCACAAGGTGGTGATCTGGGCTGGGCCAGCCCTGGCCAGTTTGTGCCCGAGTTTGAGGAAGTATTGAATTCATTGACACCGGGCCAGGTCAGCGACCCCCTGATTTCCCGCTTTGGCGTGCATTTGATCCAGTTGCTGGAGCGGCGCACCACACCCTTAAGCCAGCGAGATCAAAACGAGGTGATCCGCAATACCCTGCGGGAGAAAAAACTCGATGAAGCGTATGTCACTTGGGCACAGGATGTGCGCGGGCGCGCTTATGTGGAATTGCGGGAGTCTCCTCAATAAATATGGCCCCCACGCTTGCCATTTCGTGTGCCACGCTGCCCTTGCAGGGCGCAGCGCTGCCAGCGCCACTTCAGGCGGTCCAGATTCGCGTGGGCGGATTCAGAGCCGCAGCCCCCGGCCTTGAGGGGGTTAATTTTCCCAAGGGCGGCCCCTCAGAAATATGCCAGGTGGCGTTCAAGTGAAGCACATTCCCCGCAAGCGATTTGGCCAGCATTTTCTGACAGATGGCGGCATCATTGATGCCATTGTTCGTGCCATTGCACCAAAGCCGGGGCAACACATTGTTGAGATTGGCCCGGGCCTTGCGGCCTTGACCCAGCCGCTGGTGGAGCGGCTGGGGGCGCTGACGGTGATTGAGCTTGACCGCGATCTGGCGCAACGGCTGCGCGCGCATCCGGGGCTGTCGGTCATCGAGTCCGATGTGCTTAAAGTCGACTTTGCCCTTTTGGCCAGGCCGCGAAAGGCTATTGAATTAGAAGCAATCAAAGTTGATTTGGGCAAGCTTGGCATGAATCAGGCTGCGGGCAGTGAGAGCGCGGAGGCCAATAAATTGCGCGTCGTCGGCAACCTGCCCTACAACATCTCAACCCCCATCCTGTTTCACTTGCTCGGCTATGTGGATGTGATCGAAGACCAGCATTTCATGCTCCAGAAAGAAGTGATCGACCGCATGGTGGCGCGCCCGGCCACGTCGAGCTACGGGCGCCTGAGCGTGATGCTTCAATGGCGTTACGCCATGGAAAATGTGCTTTTCGTCCCGCCTGAAAGCTTCGAGCCACCGCCGCGCGTGAACAGCGCTGTGGTGCGCATGCTGCCGTTGCAAGCGCCCCCTGATCTGGATGTGCAGCGCATGGGTGAAATTGTTCAAGTGGCGTTCAGCCAGCGCCGCAAGCTGCTGCGCCACACGCTGGGCAAATGGCTGGAAGAGAAGTCGTTCGCCGGTGATTTCGATGTGCAGCGCCGGGCCGAGGAAGTGCCAGTGGCAGAGTACGTGGCCTTGGCTATGTCGGCTGCGTAAAGAAAAAAAAGCCCGTCACGTGGACGGGTTTTTTTGAGATTGAACCGCCGATCAATTGCTGCTTCAAGCAGCAGCCAACCAATAGCCAGAGTTGAACGGGCTGCTCATGCGCAGCGCAAACGCCGATACGTCAAGCAATTTGTCGGTGGGCATTTTTTCACCTGCCTCCGTTGTGGTCAATTCACTGCCTGCGATCACATCACCGCTGCGGTTCTCGCTGTTTGCCTCTTTCGCCCGTTCTGCTTGGCTGGTGTGTGCAGAACGGGCTACAGAAAAGAATAGAAGCATCGGAAGGGAATTTTTCGATCTCCCCAGTAATCGGCCGCATCCCGGAAAATGTCAAGCAATTGCTCACGCGCCTCTTTGTCGAACTTGCCGTTGGCCGGAATGTGCTCCAGCACGGCAATGAAGCCGGGTTGCGGCCCGGACTTGTGCAGTGGATCGGTCATGCTGTCATACAGTGCATCGAAGTTCTTGCCGACATGCAGCGGCAATGTGAATTGCTGGGCAATCAAGTCCAGCACATCCTGTTTGGTCAGTGCATTGGCCAGATTGGCGTACAAAAAGTGTTGCCCCAGGTCCTGGGCAGCGTCCTGCAGATCCTGCACTCGAAAAGCACGGATCGACTGAACGATGTTGGTTCGCACACCGCGAAGTGGTGTTTCCACATTTGCGCGAAGCGGTGTTTCCACATCACCGCGAAGTGGTGATTGCACAGCCCCGCGAAGTGGCGTTTGCACATCACCACGGATTGGTGTTTGCACGTTCGCGCGTGGCGGTGTTTCCACCGCACTGCGCATTTGAGTTTCCGTCACACCAATGCGTGGCGTTACGGGAGGGGTTCGAAGAGGCATATTCACTCCTGCTTCACTTTCTAGGATTAAAAAAACTTACGGAACGATCTTGCGGAAGCTCGCATAGTGATCTGCCGTGTAATAACAGGTGTCAGGCGTTGTGGGCTGACCACCACAAATAATCCGTCTGGCACCACGGTCACGGGAACCTGGTGTCTTGACGGTGTATTCGCGGTAATAGCCACGTTTTTGGGACGGGAGCAAGCGTTCACGGTTACCAAAAACAACGCCATCTTTTTCATAGGCAAATGGGCCACCCTGGCGAATCCGGTCATAGGTTTCTGCGCCCTGCCTCGGCAACTCCGAGACCGCGACGGCAGACGTCGGCAATGAGTTATCCGCAGTGACAGGCATTCTGGCCTGCACCCAATTCGCAGAAAACGCCGCACCCAGCAAACTGCCAGTAAGCACTAACTTGGCGAACGCTAACTTGGCGAACGCTAACTTGGAGAACGCTTTGCGGACAAACATATGGACAACCCTGCTTACGACCCTAGTGACTACCGTCTGCACAAATTTACGCACTACAAAAAATACCATTCAAATACCTTCGGGTAAACCCGAAAGCTTCAAGCGTCGTAGTGTCGCGCATTTGAGCCAAAAGCGCAAGTGCCTGCCCAAAACCCAGGCAAACTCTGTCCAGCATTTAGATCAATAAGTTAGCGCTTGCTTGTTTGGCGTCTATTACCGCGTCGCATTGGCATCGGCCACCGTGAGTGCTGTCATATTTACAATTCGGCGTACCGTGGTGCTGGCAGTCAGAATGTGCACCGGTTTGGCCGCACCCAGCAGCACCGGGCCGATGGCAATGTTGCCGCCGGCGGCCGTTTTGAGCAGGTTGTAGGCAATATTGGCGGCATCAATGTTGGGTAGCACCAACAGATTGGCATTGCCAGCCAAGGTGCTGGTCGGCATGCTGGCGGCGCGCATGCTGCCATCCAGCGCAACATCGCCATGCATTTCGCCATCCACTTCAAGCCAGGGGGCCTGCACTCGCAGCAGTTCCAGCGTCTGACGCATCTTGACGGCACTGGGCTGGTTACTGCTGCCAAAGTTGGAATGCGACAGCAAGGCGGCTTTTGGGCGAATGCCAAAACGCATCATTTCTTCGGCAGCGAGAGTGGTGATCTCGGCCAGCTGTTCGGCCGTGGGGTCGTAGTTGACGTGGGTGTCGACCAGAAACAACTGGCGCTCGGGCAGCAGTAGCCCATTCATACAGGCATAGGTGTTGACGCCGGCGCGCTTGCCAATCACCTGGTCAATGTATTGCAGGTGCATGCTGGTGGTGCCCCAGGTGCCGCAGATCAGGCCGTCAACGTCACCTTTGTGCAACAGCATGGCACCGATCAGGGTGAGGCGCCTGCGCATCTCGACTTTGGCAATCGGGGTGGTCACGCCTTTGCGTTCGGTCATGCGGTGGTAGGTCTGCCAGAAGTCGCGGTAGCGGTGGTCTTGCTCGACGTTGACGATGTCGTAGTCCAGCGCCTCCTTCAGGCGCAGGCCAAATTTTTCAATGCGCTGGGCGATGATGGCGGGCCGCCCTATCAGCGTGGGCCGGGCCAGATTTTCGTCCACCACAATTTGCGCGGCGCGCAGCACGCGTTCTTCTTCGCCTTCGCTGTAGGCCACGCGTTTTTTGAGCGCTTTTTTGGCGGCAGTGAAGATCGGCTTCATGGTGGTGCCCGACGCATAGACAAAGCTTTGCAGGCGCTCGCGGTACGCATCCATGTCGGCAATTGGGCGCAGCGCCACGCCGCTCTCAAACGCGGCTTGTGCCACGGCCGGGGCGATCTTCATCATCAGGCGCGGATCGAACGGTTTTGGAATCAAATACTCCGGCCCAAACGCGAGTTGTTGGCCCGCATAGGCCGCCGCCACCACCTCACTTTGCTCCGCCTGCGCCAGCTCGGCAATGGCGTGCACGGCGGCAATTTCCATCTCCACCGTGATGGTGGAGGCACCCGCGTCCAGCGCGCCGCGAAAAATATACGGAAAGCACAGGACGTTGTTGACCTGATTCGGATAGTCCGTGCGCCCGGTGGCGATGATGGCGTCCTGGCGCACCGATTTCACATCTTCCGGCGTGATCTCGGGGTTGGGGTTGGCCAGCGCCAGAATGATTGGCCGGGCGGCCATTTTGGCGACCATGTCTTTCTTCAACACGCCGCCGGCCGACAGCCCCAGAAAAATGTCGGCCCCCTCGATGATTTCGCCCAGCGTGCGGGCCGACGTGTTCTGGGCAAAGACAATTTTGTCGGCGTCCATCAACTCGATGCGGCCTTCATAGACGACACCGGCCAGGTCGGTCACAAAAATGTTTTCGCGTGGAATGCCCAGCTTGACCAGCAGCCCCAGGCAGGCCAGGGCCGCAGCGCCCGCGCCCGACGTGACCAATTTGATTTTTTTCAGGTCTTTGCCGACCACTTTCAGCGCGTTCAATACCGCTGCGCCGACCGTGATGGCGGTGCCGTGCTGGTCGTCGTGGAAGACCGGAATCTTCATGCGCTCGCGCAGCTTGCGCTCGACATAAAAGCAGTCGGGCGCCTTGATGTCTTCCAGGTTGATGCCGCCAAAGGTGGGCTCCAGCGAGGCGATGATGTCCACCAGCTTGTCCAGGTCGTGCTTCTCGTTGATCTCGATGTCAAACACGTCAATGCCGGCAAACTTTTTGAACAAAACCGCCTTGCCCTCCATCACCGGCTTGGCCGCCAGCGGGCCAATGTCGCCCAGCCCCAGCACCGCCGTGCCATTGGTGATGACGGCCACCAGATTGCCGCGCGCCGTGTACTTGAAGGCGTTGTTGGGGTCCTTGACGATTTCCTCGCACGGCGCGGCCACGCCGGGTGAGTAAGCCAGCGCCAGGTCATGCTGGTTGATCAACTGTTTGGTCGCCGCGATGGCGATCTTGCCAGGCGTCGGGTGCGCGTGATACTCCAGCGCGGCGCGGCGCAGTTCAATGTGTTTTTCGTCAGTGTTGGGCATTTTTGTCTCCTGCTATGTCCAGTATGACCGAAATGTCAGCCCTCCAGCCCGTGTATGGGAGAAGAATTGTAGGCCTGCATTGACGTGGTTTCAACGTGGTTTTAACAAGGCTTTATTCAGTAATCCCTAAGTAAAGCGACCCCGAAAAGTCATGCGGCGAGTTGATCGACAGCACCTGGTGCGCCGCGTCTCCCGACAGCGGCACCCGAAGCGGGAAGTAACCCTGCTGGCGCGTCATTGGGTCTGCTGGGCACTCAAACCGGGGGTGCGCCGGTGGGCAAACCCACCTTAAAAAGGTACTTGCAGACGCTTTTTCTTGGGGTCAGCCTATCGGGGTGAGCTTCAGGGGGTAAATATTTCCGGGTGGGTTTCAGCCGCGCCTTCTACGACGCGGCAGGCAGCTAGAGACTTAAATCTAAATCTCGACGGCCTCAAAGTCAGCCTTGGCTACACCGCAGTCCGGGCAGGCCCAGCTCTCGGGCACGTCGGACCATTTGGTGCCTGCGGCAATGCCGTCTTCGGGGCGGCCGGTGGCTTCGTCATAGATAAAGCCGCAAACAATGCAAAGATAGGTTTTCATGTGATTTTTCCGTAAATAAGTGATCAAATCGGGCTCTGGCCCTTGTCCAATATGCTTAACTAGCTATTATAACTGTAGTATCAACGTTGCACTTCAGATTATGCCGCCAACCGGGCAGCATTCCTTGGCGCGCATTCGGTGCTTACTTTTACCATTACTTTAGCTAACTGAGCTTTGTCGTGGTTGGCGTGCCGTTCTTCCATTTTGGCCAGCGCGGCAAAGCGTTTTTGGGCTTTTTAAAGCGAGGCTTTGAACAATGCCGCGTGCACCCTGCTCTCTGCGATCTGCCCGGTCATCCCGGCCACGGCAGCGGCATTGCCTTCGGTTTCAGCCGTTTTGCGCAAGCCGGGGCACATCGCGGTGTACTCATGGGTTTCGCCGTCGTTGGATCCTATGACGCTTCTTACCTTGAACTGGCGTTGCGCGAAGGACGGCCGCTGGTGACTCTGGACGCCGATTTGCAACGTGCCATGATGGCGACGGACGGCGTGGTCATTTAGACAAACTTCAATCCACAAGGCACCGCACTCCCTGCCATGTACGTTCTGTCCAGTGCAGCCGTAGCCCGCGCGGCCAATACAAAGTTGCAATCCAATTCGCCGCACGGGCGGCAAGGCCGCGGGTATCATTCAATTCCCACCTTCAACGCAGGAGCTGCACATGGCACTGATGGACTTCCTCAAGAAACAGTTCATTGACATTATTCAATGGACCGAAGACTCGGACGGCACACTGGCCTGGCGTTTCCCCATGGCCGATATGGAGATTCAAAACGGTGGTTCGCTCACCGTGCGCGAATCGCAGGTGGCCGTGTTTGTGAACGAGGGCAAGGTGGCCGATGTGTTTGGCCCCGGCACGCACAGGCTCACCACCCAAACCCTGCCGGTGCTGACCTATTTGAAAAACTGGGACAAGCTGTTTGAGTCGCCGTTCAAAAGCGATGTCTACTTCTTCAGCACTCGGCAGCAGGTCGACCAAAAGTGGGGCACGCCCCAGCCCATTACCATCCGCGACAAAGACTTTGGCGCGGTGCGCCTGCGCGCCTTTGGCAACTACAGCTTCCGCATCGCCGACGCCAAGCTGTTCCATACTGAAATCTCGGGCACACGCGGCGACTATGGCGTGACCGATCTGGACGGCCAACTGCGCGGCCTGGTGCTGCAAAACATCAGCAATGCCATCGCCAGTAGCGGCATTCCGTTTCTGGATCTGGCATCGAACCAGCTCATGTTTGCGCAGGCACTCACCACACAACTTGCGCCCGAGTTTGCCAAGATTGGCCTGAAGCTGGAAGGCATGACGGTGCAAAACGTCTCGCTGCCCGAAGAGCTGCAAAAAATCCTCGACCAGAAAATCGGCATGGGCATGGTCGGCAATGACATGGGCAAGTTCATGCAGTACCAGACGGCGCAGGCTATCCCGAAATTTGCCGAGGGCGGCGGTGGGGGCAGCGGCATTGCGGGAGACGCCATGGGCTTGGGTGCGGGCGTGGCACTAGGGCAGGTGCTGGCGCAAAATCTGGCTGCGGGTTTGCAGGGCGGCGGCGCGGCGGCGGCTGGTGCCGCGCAGGCGGCCAGTGCGGCAGTTGGCGTCAAGGCCGAAGACGTGATGGCCACGCTGGAAAAACTCGGTGAGCTCAAAAGCAAAGGCATCCTGACGCAGGAAGAGTTTGACGCCAAGAAGGCTGAGCTTCTAAAAAAACTGATTTAGAGATGCTGCCCCCACGCGCGGCATGGGTGTGTCCTCGCTGGACATGCCCCAGCCTGAGGTTGAGGCCCTTCGGGCTGTCCAGACCGGCGCAGGCAGGCCTTGAGCCGCAGCCCACAGCCCCAAGGCCCGAGGGGGCCGCAAACCGCCCTGGCACGGCCCGGCGCCCGCTTAACCCTCCGCCCGGATGACTGAAAATTCCCCCCAGCGCATTTACCGGGCGCCTTGCCCCGGTTGTGGTGCGCCAGTTCAGTTTCTCAGTGCACAGTCCACCCACGCGGTGTGCGGCTACTGCCAGAGCACGGTGGTGCGCACGGGCGATGTCTTGTCGCGCATCGGCAAAATGGCCGAATTGTTTGACGATCACAGCCCGCTGCAATTGCAGGCCAGCGGCATATGGAGCAGGGCGGGTGATAAAGCCGGAATTGACGGCGGTGTCAACAAGTCAGCTTTCACGCTGGTCGGCCGCCTCCAATACAAGTACGGCGAGGGCACCTGGACCGAATGGCATGCGGTGCTGGTGGACGGTAGCTCGGCCTATTTAAGCGAAGACAACGGGGCTTATGTATTCAGCACGCCACTTGAAGCACCCGGCAGCCTGCCTGCCGCTGCAACATTCAAGGTGGGCAGCAGCGCGGCGCTCAACGGCAAGCAGTACAGCGTTGCCTCTAACCAGCAAGTGATGTTGCTCTCAGCGCAGGGCGAATTGCCGCGCCTGCCCCAGCTTGGCAAGCCCTTTGCCATGGTGGAATTGCGCAGCCAGGGCGATGCTTCACCCGCAAGTGCTGCACGCGAAAGCATCATTGGCAGAGCGCTGGAGAGAAGCATCAGCGGCACTGATGACCCAAAGCCCCCATCAGGCGGCGCGGGCGGCGAAGTCCTCAGCATCGACTACAGCACGCAGCCCCCCTCGATGTCGCTGGGCGCTGCGGTGTTGCTGGAGGACTTGCAGCTCACCGGCTTGAAGGACGATTCGGCCAAGGAAGAGAAGGCCCGCCAGTTTGCCTGCCCCCACTGCGGTGCGCAGGTCGCGATCACCTTGGCCAGCAGCAAAAGCGTCACCTGCGCGTCGTGCAGCAGCATCATTGATGTGTCGGGCGGCATCGGTGGTCAACTCAAACACGCGTTGCAGGACGAGCCGGTGGTGCCGCTGATTCCGCTGGGCACGCTGGGCCAGTTACAGGGCGTGCAATGGCAGGTGGTGGGCTTCCAGCACCGCATGGGCACTGACCCCTCGGACGCTGATGAGCAGTTTGGCTGGGACGAGTACCTGCTGTACAACCGCAAGCGGGGTTTCACGTTTCTGGTGGACGCAACCGACGGCTGGAGCGTCGTCAAACCCACCACCGGCGCGCCGGTGATGGCCGAGGGCGGCAAGTCGGCCACCTACCTGGGCCTGCGCTACCTGCTCAAGGAAAACTACAAGGCTGAGACAGACTATGTGGCGGGCGAGTTTTAC
>JANMVO010000535.1:0-5520 GCA_031392805.1 Rhodoferax sp.
GGCGCGCGGATCGGATCCACATCGACCGGGATGACGTCTTTGGGCAAAAATTTGCCTTCGAGCAGCAGCCTGGACAGCGGGTTTTCGATGCGCTGCTGAATCGCGCGTTTCAAAGGCCGTGCACCAAACACCGGATCAAACCCGACTTTGGCAATCTCTTTCAACGCAGCGGGTGACACCTCCAGCACCAAGTCCATCTTGGCCAGGCGCGCCTGCAGCACATTGATCTGAATGACGGCAATGGCCTCGATGTTTTTGGCATCAAGCGCGTGGAACACCACGGTCTCGTCGATGCGGTTTAAAAACTCGGGGCGGAAGTAGTTTTTCAACTCGCCGGTCACCGCGTCCTTGATGTCTTCAGCGTCTTTGCCGACCATGCTCTGAATCAATTGCGAGCCAATGTTGCTGGTCATCACAATCACGGTGTTTTTGAAGTCCACAGTGCGGCCCTGGCCGTCGGTCAAACGGCCATCGTCCAGCACTTGCAGCAGCACGTTGAAGACATCGGGGTGGGCCTTCTCCACTTCATCGAGCAGCAGCACGCTGTAGGGTTTGCGGCGCACCGCCTCCGTGAGGTAACCGCCTTCCTCGTAGCCCACGTAGCCGGGCGGCGCGCCAATCAAGCGTGCAACACTATGCTTTTCCATGAATTCGCTCATGTCGATGCGCACCAGATGGTCTTCCGAATCGAACAAAAAGCCGGCCAGCGCTTTGCAAAGCTCGGTTTTGCCGACGCCCGTGGGCCCAAGGAACAGGAACGAGCCGGTGGGCCGGTTCGGATCGCCGAGGCCGGCGCGTGAGCGGCGAATGGCGTTGGCTACAGCGGTGATGGCCTCGTCCTGGCCGACCACGCGCTGGTGCAGCTTGTCTTCCATCTGCAGCAGTTTGTCGCGCTCGCCCTGCATCATTTTGGCCACCGGGATGCCGGTGGCGCGACTCACCACTTCGGCGATTTCTTCAGCACCCACTTGGGTTCGCAGCAGACGTGGCGGCGCGCCTTTGCCTTTGGTGGCCTCAGACGCCTGCGCTTCTTTGAGGCGCTTTTCCAGTTCAGGCAGCTTGCCATATTGCAACTCGGCCACCTTGTTGAAATCGCCCTTGCGGGTGAACTCTTCAATTTGAATTTTGACCTTCTCCAGCTCCTCGCGCACCTGGGCACCGCCCTGCGCGCTGGCTTTCTCGGCCTTCCAGATTTCATCCAGATCGGCAATTTCTTTTTGCAGCTTTGCAATCTCGTCATTGATCAACTCGAAGCGCTTCTGCGAGGCTTCGTCTTTTTCCTTCCTGACGGCTTCGCGCTCAATCTGCAGCTGGATCAGGCGGCGGTCAAGTTTGTCCATCACCTCAGGCTTGGAGTCCATCTCGATCTTGACCTTGGACGCGGCCTCATCAATCAAATCAATCGCCTTGTCGGGCAGGAAACGGTCGGTGATGTAGCGGTGGCTCAGCTCGGCGGCGGCCACAATGGCCGGGTCGGTGATGTCCACGTTATGGTGTTTCTCGTAGCGCTCTTTGAGGCCGCGCAGAATGGCAATCGTCGCCTCCACCGTGGGCTCGCCCACAAGAATCTTCTGGAAGCGGCGCTCAAGGGCCGCGTCTTTTTCGATGTATTTGCGGTACTCGTCCAGCGTCGTCGCCCCTACGCAATGCAGCTCGCCACGCGCCAATGCGGGTTTCAGCATGTTGCCCGCGTCCATCGCGCCCTCGGCTTTGCCCGCACCGACCATCGTGTGCAACTCGTCAATGAAAACAATGGTCTGGCCTTCGTCTTTGGCCAGGTCTTTCAGCACGTTTTTCAGGCGCTCTTCAAACTCGCCGCGAAACTTGGCACCGGCCAACAGCGAGGCCATGTCCAGTGACAACACGCGCTTGCCTTTGAGCGACTCAGGCACTTCGCCTGAGACAATGCGCTGCGCCAGGCCTTCCACAATCGCGGTCTTGCCCACACCTGGCTCGCCAATCAGAACAGGGTTGTTTTTGGTGCGGCGTTGCAGCACCTGGATGGCGCGGCGGATTTCATCGTCTCGGCCAATCACCGGGTCGAGCTTGCCCATGCGGGCGCGCTCGGTCAGGTCAATGCAGTATTTCTTGAGTGATTCGCGCTGGTCTTCGGCGTCGGCGCTGTTGACATTCTGGCCACCACGCACGGCGTCAATGGCAGACTCCAGCGACTTACGGGTCAGGCCGTTGTCTTTGGCCAGTTTTGAGATGTCCTGTTTGGTGTCCGTCAAGGCCAGCAAAAACAGCTCACCGGCCACAAACTGGTCGCCACGCTTGATCGATTCTTTCTCGGCTGCCTGCATCAGGGACACCATGTCGCGCCCGATCTGCACCTGCTCATGTCCCTGCACCTGCGGCAGCTTTTTCATCGCCTCCTCTGCGGCGCTGAGCAAGCCTGGCACGTTGACTCCGGCGCGTTGAAGCAAGGCCTTGGGGCCATCCTGCTGGCGCAACATGGCAGCCAGCACGTGGGCCGGTTCGATGAAAGCGTGATCCTGGCCCAGCGCCAGCGTTTGGGCTTCGCCGAGGGCTTCCTGGAATTTGGTGGTTAGTTTTTCGATTCGCATGGCGGGTATTTTGGGTGGGTTGGTGCGATTTCAAGTCTTCTAAAATAGGGCCATGCGCATTCACCAGCTCAACTTGAAATACGAGGCCGATCAGGACCGGTTGATGGCCCGGATCAACACCGTGTCGGGCCTGGAGATCCGGCTCTGGCTGACCCGCCGTTTGACGATGGGTTTCTTGCCGCTGCTCAGACGATTGACGGATGAGCAGATCGCCCGAGCCGATTCCCTGGCAGCGTCTGACGGTTCGCTGCGCACCCCGTCAGACCCAAAGGTACGCGAGTTTTTAAACGAGTTCAAAAAAGACGCGGCCTTGCAACAGTCGGACTTCAAGACCCCCTTCAAGGAGTCGGCTGATGGCGCGGCGACCGGAGACGACCCCATGCTTGTCAGCGAAATTGCGCTTACGCCACTGGCAAACGCCCATCTGCAAGTCAAATTTTCGGGCAAAGTAAAAGGATCGCCGGAGAAACGCGATGTTCAGATTGACCTGGACGACAGGCTGATGCATGGTTTCCTGCATCTGCTGGAAAAATCCTATGTCAACTCGCAGTGGGCACAAGCAACGGTTGCGCAGGCTGACAGGGATGCCGCTGGCGACACGGGCGCTACGTCATCGAGACCGCAATACTTGAACTAGCCCCATCGGGCTAATCCTTGAGCTGGCCCAATCGGGCTAATTTTTGAGCTGGCCCCATCGGGCCAGGGCATCATCGTCACTGACGCGCGCATCCACCCATTTGGCCCCTTGCGGGGTTTGCTCTTTCTTCCAGAACGGGGCCTGGGTTTTCAAATAGTCCATCAAGAACTCGCAGGCCTTGAAACTCTCCCCCCGGTGCGCCGACGTGACCGCCACCATGACGATTTGGTCCAGCGGCTGCAGCAGCCCGACGCGGTGGATGACGCGGGTACCAAAGATATCGAATCGCCGGTGCGCCGCGTCAATCATGGCCTCGATGGCTTTTTCGGTCATGCCGGGGTAGTGCTCGAGTTCCAGCGAGCTGACTTCGGGCTGGGCAGTTTGATTTCTGTCTCTCACAGTGCCAATGAAGCTACAGACCGCGCCGACCCGTTTGTCAGTGGCACGCAGCGCGCTGATCTCGTCGGAGAGATTGAAGTCTTCGGTCTGAATGGATACGCGCTTGCTGTTCATGGCCAGATTGTGGCACCGGCGGACGCATTGCCACTTTTTCACTGGGTGCATTGTTGTCGCTCTGCCTTTGTGAGCTGGCACCATTCAGTCTTGATTGGCTGACGCGCGGGGCGTTGTTTGGGTGTTTCGCACGGGGCAGAAATCTTTGCGAAAATGCGCTGCCAGGAACAAATGCTAGTGTATATATAGCTAACTACGTATATTTTACGCGGGCTATAGGGTGTTTTTACACGATTTTCAGCCAGAAAAGCCTTTCGCCACAGCGAAGGATGAATCCCATTTTACCGAAGCTTAACCTGTACTTCCCCAGTACTTGCCCAGCGCTTACCCTCCAGTGACAGGCGGGAAGAATGCAATTTCGGCCTGGTCCAGCAACCTGGCGCCCTCATCGGCCATAACCTGGTTCTGCGCCATGCGCAGCGTTTTGCCCCGCGCCAGGCAATGGGCATAGGGCTCTCCGCGTGCGATCAGCTCATCACGCAAGGCTTCCAGGGTGGTGGCCGCCGTGTCCATTGGCTCGCTGTTTTTGCCCATTGACTCGCGGATGGATGCGAAGTATTTAACGGTGATTTTCATGCGCAAACTGGTAAGACGAAAATGAAAAAAGACTTTGATTGAGCGCAGCGATGGTGAAACGCGTCGTGATGACAATACCTGTCAGTTCGATCAGTTCAAGCACTTCAATCAGTTCAATAAATCCGCAAACGAAATGAACTGCACCATGTCCCCGTGCGCAATCGTTTGCCCCGGTCGATTGTCCACCACGCCATCGCCCCAGACTGCCGAGGTCAAGACGCCGGAGCTCTGGTTGGGAAACAGATCCAGACCGCCCGCCGGGTTGCGTCTGACGCGCAGGAATTCACGGCGCTTATCGGCCCTGGCCCACGTGAAATGGGCGGACAATGCTATTGTTTTAGAAGCCACATCGGCAACACCCTGAAGCCGCAGCAAAAACGGGCGCACCAGCAGCAGGAAAGTGATGAAGCTGGACACCGGGTTGCCCGGCAAACCCATGAAATGGGCATTTCCGATTTTTCCGTAGGCAAACGGCTTGCCGGGCTTGATGGCAATCTGCCACAGGTTTAGCGTGCCCAAGGCCTGCACGGCCGGTTTGATGTGGTCTTCTTCGCCCACCGACACGCCGCCACTGGTGAGGATCAGATCATGATCCGTCGCTGCCAGACGCAGCGCTTGCAGGGTCGCGTCCAGCTTGTCCGGCACGATGCCAAAATCGGTCACCACACCGCCCAGGCGCAGCAGCAACGCGCGCAAAAAGAACCGGTTTGAGTTGTAAATGGCGCCGGGCTTCATGTCGTGCGGGGCCACGTCACCGGGCATGACCAGCTCATCGCCCGTGGAGAAAAGCGCCACGCGTGGCGGGCGCGCGACTGCCAGCGTATTCATGCCGATACTTGCCGCAAGCCCCAGTGAGGCCGGCGTCAGACGATCACCTTTTCTGAGCACAACAGAATTTTTTGTGACATCCTCGCCAGCGCGGCGAATCCACTGGCCCGGTTTTGGCACGGCATTGATGCGCACGTCGCCCAGTGCCGCCTGGCTGCCACCCTGGCCAATCAGGCCGTTCACCACGTCACAGTCTTCCTGCATCAACACGGCATCCGCCCCAGCGGGGATCGGCGCACCGGTAAATATTCGGGCGGCAGTTTGGGCGCGCAAGGGTTTGCCGCTGGCACCGGCCGCAATGCGCTGGCTCACTTGCAACAACGCCCCCAGATGCACCACGTCGGCACAACGCACCGCATAACCGTCCATGGCACTGTTGTCAACCGGCGGCACGTGCAG
>JANMVO010000549.1:0-2003 GCA_031392805.1 Rhodoferax sp.
GCCCTGATCCTGATTAACGGGTTTGCCCCGTTCTTGACACGCCTGGGCTTTGGCAAGCTGCCCGGGGATTTCCGCTTCAAACTTTTCGGCCGCGAATGGTTTATTCCGTTGACCACGACCTTGCTGCTGAGCTTTGTCGCCGGCGCCGTGTCCAGGATGCTTTAGAAACACTGGTGCGCAGGCTATAGCCGTTGCCATCTGGTTAGCATCGAAAGCGTCACACCTCACACACACAATGAACCCCACGTTGGGAACAAAAACGATTGAGCCAGTGGATCCAATTTATCCAAGGGATCCAATTGGGCTTGGCGGTGGCCGACGTCAATGCGGTGGGCGTGTCGTCCTGCGGCCCGTTTGTGCTGCGCGATGGCCTGGTCGAACTGGCCTCGCCCAACATTTTGGGTGACTATGCGGCGCTCGCGCTGGTGACGGAATGATTAATGACACCGAAGCGGCGGCCAAAGCGGTCACTGGTGATCGTCGTCTTCCTGTTGGTGCCGCACTGCCGCCACCATAGGCTGAACCGTGCGCGCGATCAAACGGGCGTAAAAGAGAGCTTGATGATCCAGCGGGGGTTGAGCCATGGCAGGCATTATCGGTCTGGACAATCCATGTCTGGCGCGACACTGGCCACCGCCGCAACCCGCGCCGCGTGGATCATTTCCCCAATCTTTATGCCTGTAGCCCCGGTGGACTGTGCATGAGAAGCTATTGAATACGTAGCAATCGACTGCGCGGCCTGCAACGCAGCCAGCAGGCGCTGGCGTTGCGGGTAGGCCGATTCTTCCAGCCCCAGCCGACCGCGTGCGTCGCATTCGCAGGCCAGCAGCACGTCGGCAAAACGCAGCGGTTTGCGAAACGCGTCGCAGCGCTCCAGCAGGCGCACCAGCGCGGCGGCGTTGAAGCCGCCACTGCGGTGGATGTTGCCGTGCTCGCGCGCCACCACGTCGGCCAGCTCGCGGCAGTCGGTGGGCACGCGCAGGCGCTGGCAAAGGTCTTTGAGCACATTTGCGCTGGAAAAATTGGGGTCAGATTCCAATTTCGTTTCGGCGCTCAGCGCCGATTCTTTTGAGCGCATATCCGTGCTGACGAAATTGGAATTTGACCCCAATTTTTCGGGCGTCTTCTCTTTGCCCAGGTCACGGCACAGGCAGGCGAAACGCACCGGCAGCGATGCGTGCAAGTGCGCGCTCAGGTCCAGCACCCTCATCAGGATTAAATTGGGGTCAGATTCCAAATTCATTTGCCAGTGAACTGGCGTTGCAGCAGCGCTTTGCGCTGCGATGAAATTGGAATCTGACCCCAATTTAATCTCTGGCAGCAGCCGCTCCAGCGCCCCACAGTCACGCAGCACCTCCAGCATCCTCGAAGGCTTGTTCGCCATCAGTCCCCGCGCAAGTTCCTGCCACACGCGCTCGGCCACCAGGTGGTCGACCTCGCCATGCGCCACCATCTCGCGCATTAGCTGCATCGTCTCGGGGGCCACTGAAAAATCGGCAAAGCGGGCCGCAAAGCGGGCCACACGCAGAATGCGAACCGGGTCTTCGCGGAAGGCGTCGGTGACGTGGCGCAGCACTTTGTTGCGCAGGTCCTGCTGGCCACCGTGGGGGTCGATCAGGGTCGTCAAATCGGGCTGAAATGCCTGTTTTTCACTAGAAACAGTGCCAAAAGTGCCTCCAGCCCTCGTCGGTACTTCATAGTTAGCTATTGAATTAATAGTAAGGTCACGGCGCGCCAAATCTTGTGCCAGCGTCACGTCGGGTGCCGCATGAATGACGAAGCCTTTATAGCCCGGCGCCGATTTGCGCTCAGTGCGGGCCAGCGCGTACTCTTCCTTCGTTTTGGGGTGCAAAAAAACCGGAAAGTCACGGCCCACCGGCAGATACCCCAGCGCCACCATCTGCTCGGGCGTGGCCCCCACCACCACCCAGTCGCGGTCTTGCACCGGCAGGCCCAAGAGAGCGTCGCGTACGGCACCACCCACCAAGTAAATTTGCATGGGA
>JANMVO010000560.1:0-2571 GCA_031392805.1 Rhodoferax sp.
GACGCAGGCGCTGTCTTACTTTCCTGGCCTTGCCGAACGCGACTTGCCGCAAATCGTCATCGTGTGCGACTTTGCGCGCTTTCGGGTACATCGGCTGGCTACCGGCGAAACGATTGAGTTTGAACTCAAAAACCTGCACAAACACATCAAGATTTTTGGCTTTGTAGCAGGCTACAAGACGCTTGAAATCAAGCCGCAAGACCCCGTCAACATTAAGGCGGCCGAGCGCATGGGCCGCCTGCACGATGCGCTCAAGGCCAGCGGCTACACCGGCCACCCGCTTGAAGTGCTGCTGGTGCGCCTGCTGTTTTGCCTGTTTGCCGACGACACCGGCATCTTTCAGCCCGCGCAGGCGTTTCGCACCTTTATTGAAGAGCGCACCGCGCCGGATGGCACTGACCTGGGCTCGCGGCTGGCGCAGCTGTTCCAGATATTGAACACGGCCGAAGACAAACGCAGCAAGGCACTGGATGAGCAGGTGGCAGCTTTTCCGTATGTGAACGGCAAGCTGTTTGAGGAACCCCTGCCCTTGGCAGAATTTAATCTTGCCATGCGCGAGGCATTGCTCGATGCCTGCGCGCTCGACTGGTCGGCCATCAGCCCGGCCATTTTCGGCAGCCTGTTTCAAAGCATCATGGACGACAAGGCGCGCCGCAACCTGGGCGCGCACTACACCAGCGAAGAAAACATCCTCAAGCTGATCAAACCGCTGTTTCTGGACGAGCTTTGGGCCGAATTTGCCAGGGTCAAAAGCAACAGGAACCGGCTGTTCGAGTTTCACAAAAAACTGCGGCTGCTGACATTTTTTGACCCGGCCTGCGGCTGCGGAAATTTTCTGGTCATCAGCTACCGCGAACTGCGCCTGCTGGAGCTGGAAGTGCTGCGCGCCAGCAACACCGCTGGCCAGCTCAGTGTGGACGTGCACCAGCTCATCGGCATCAACGTAGACCAGTTCTACGGCATTGAGATTGAGGAGTTTCCGGCCCAGATTGCGCAAGTCGCCCTCTGGCTGATGGACCACCAGATGAACCTGCGTGTGAGCGAGGAGTTTGGCCTGTACTTTGCCCGCATCCCGCTGCGCACCACGCCGCACATCGTGCATGGCAATGCGCTGCGGCTGGACTGGAACGAGGTATTGCCGGCGGAGCGTTGCAGTTTTGTGTTGGGGAATCCGCCGTTTGTGGGCAAGCATTACCAAAGCAAAGAGCAGCGCTCAGACCAAGCGTTAATCACTGAAAGTATTAAAAGCGGATCGGATCTTGACTTTGTTGCCTGCTGGTTCTTAAAGGCAGCGGCGTATATCCAGAGTACCGAAATTCGGGTCGCTTTTGTTGCCACCAGCTCCATATCTCAAGGCGAACAGGTTTCCCTGCTATGGGGTGCGATGCTTTCACGTTGGGGAGTTCACATTCAGTTTGCGCACCGGACTTTCAGATGGAGCAATGAAGCCCGCGGAAAAGCGGCAGTCCACTGCGTCATAGTTGGCTTTGGGCTCCAATCCGCAGCCCAGCCAAGGCTTTTTGACTATGAGACACCTGCCAGCGAACCTCATGAGCACCTGGTTTCTGAAATTAACCCGTATTTGATAGAAGCATCCAATGTGCTGATTCAAAAGCGCAGCACATCGGTTTGCCCGTCGCCAAAAATGATGTACGGAAACAAACCAAGTGATGGTGGTTATCTGATCCTCAGTCCGGATGAGAAAGAAGCACTCCTCAAAGTCGAGCCTACTGCCGAACCTTGGTTGCGCCGATACATGGGAGCCGATGATTTCATCAACAGAGTTGAACGCTGGTGTCTTTGGCTTGAAGGCATCCCGCCACAGCAACTGCGAAATCTTCCCCACGTCCTTGCTCGGGTTGAATCCGTGAAAGCCTTCCGAGAAGCGAGTACAGCTGAACCCACACGCAAGACAGCGGCAACACCCGCACGATTTTTTTACATTTCACAGCCGACGAGCGAGTACATCGTGGTGCCAGAAGTCTCATCCGAACGGCGACGCTTTATCCCAATTGGCTACATGTCAAGCGACGTTATTTGCAGCAACACAAATTATTTGATTCCAGACCCAAGCCTCTATACGTTCGGATTGCTGACATCGTCCATGCACATGGCTTGGACAAACGTAGTCTGAGGTCGGCTTGAAAGCCGATACCGCTACTCCGCCAGCATCGTCTACAACAACTTCCCCTGGCCCGATCTATCATCAAACCAGCTTCAAGCCCAGGCAGAACGGTCGAAGGCCGCTATCGAAACCGCAGCACAAGCCGTGCTCGACGCCCGAGCCCAGTTTCCCGATTCGTCGCTGGCTGACCTGTACGACCCGCTTTCCATGCCACCCGCCCTCGTCAAAGCCCACCAAAAGCTGGACGCTGCGGTAGACAAAGCCTATGAACTGGGCGGTGGCAAGAAAAGCTACAAGAACGACGCCGAGCGCGTGGCCTATCTGTTCGAGCTGTACCAGCAATACACCAGCCTGCTGCCTGCCCAAAAGACCGGACCCAAGCGGCGGGCGAAAGTGGCGTGATGGCAGCCAAAGTCAATCAGCCCCGCGTCGTAGTGTTCGCCGGC
>JANMVO010000564.1:0-9676 GCA_031392805.1 Rhodoferax sp.
AGCTGGGCTTCAGTCGAGTTGCCGCCGGGCTGGTCGAGTTTTTCAATCCAGCGGCGGGCCTCATCAAGGTACGACGCGCGCGATGTCACAACAATCACGCTGTTGATGCGCTCGATGGGCAAAATGCGCAGCGCGCCATAAAACGGAGCAGATGTGACGGCTGCGGCTTCTGCCGCGCGGGCTGCCCCAGCGGCGGCGGCGGCACCTGGACCCGGTGCACCCGTTGCAGCCGGGGCGGCACCCGTGCTGAACAGGCGCAGGGCGGCTTCTACCTCGCCTGTGGTGACGTGCTTGAGCGGGAAGACGCCCACCGACATGCCTTTGAGCAAGTCCACATCAAAGGTGGCCACGATGTCCAGCCAGCCCTCGGCCTGGGTGCGCGTGCCCACCAGCACCAGCAGGTTGCGCACGGTATCTACCCGCACAATGGCTTCGGGCGACGCCATGGGCCGCAAAATGGCGGCCATCTCGCCGGCGCCCATATATTTGAGGGGCACAACAATGGCGCCATAGCCCGGTGGCAGCGGTGCGCTGCCGGCCGCCTGGCGGATGGCGGGCACGATGCCCTTGAGGGCGTCCGGGCGGCCAATGTGGTAGGTGCCCCTGGTGTCACGCGCCATGACCAGGCCATTGGCCTGCAACGCGGCTTCCAGCAGAAAAATGGCCTGGTCGGGCGACACTTCGCCTTGGGTGGCGAGCGTCACCGTACCGTTGATCGGCGGGTGGATGACGTAATCGACCTTGACGATGTCGCGCAGGATCAAGCCCGCAACTTCTGACAGAGGGGCTTCTTCAAACTTGAACGCTGCTGGCGCGCCGGTGACTTGGCCTTGGTTGTTGGCGGGGGCCACTACCTGGTCGTTGCCCCGAATGATGCGGGGTTGCCCAGCAGGGCCAGGTGGCTCGGCAATTTGCGCAAGCGCACTGAAGGCCATTGCCGCCAGCCATGCAAACAGGAGTTTTGAGGGGGATGTCATGTATCAATCGATAGAGTGCGGTTTCTGCACCGGGTTAAAAGGGAATGACAGGCAACCCGCGGGATGCCCTGAGTGCGTTGCTGGCGCGCATGCGCTCGCGGGCTTCATCTTGAGCCGCTTGCACCACACTACCACCACTTGAAGCCTGAGGGGCTGCCACCTGCGCTGCGGGCGCATTGGTTAACGCAGCCGCCTGCACGAGGGGGTGCCCGAGCCGGGAATAAAGAAGGCGCAACTGGCGGTTCTCGGTGCCCTGGGCAAATGTGACGTTTCTGCCCTCAATGCTTTTGAGCGTCCACGGCCCAATAGCTTCGTTGACCTTGACACGGCGCGGCTTGCCGTCGATATGGGCAATGATGCCGGGGCTTGCGCCCGAGAAAATGCCGCTGATCTGAATATTGGCCAGCGGGTCAGGCGGGGGCGGCGCAGCGGGGGGCGCTGGCGGTATGGGCGGAGGCGCAGGCCTGCGGTCGGGTGCGAACAAAGGGCGCTCAAGCATGGCCAGGTACTGGGTTGGATTGCTGCCCGCCGCACTGGGTTGCGTGCTGGATGATTTGCCCAACTCGGGTTTGAGAGGCGCCGGTGCAACCCAGTTGACGTTGCGCATTTTGCCGCTCTGATCAAACCACAGCCAGGCCAGGCCACCCGCCAGCAGGGCGGTTAGCAACAGCAACAGGCGAACAGGTGCCAGACTCATGGCAGCAAACGCAACACAGAAAAGTTGAACTGGCCACCCAGGCGTTGCGTGCTGGCGGGTTTGACAGCGCCAATCGTCTGCACGGCCAGGCTGTCCACCAGCACCACGGGGGTTTGGCTTGAAAGAAGCGCCAGTGCGTTCTGCATGCCGGTCAGATCGCCTTCAACGCGAAGGTCAATCGAAATACGGTCGAACTTGCCTTCTTTGTCCTCCTGTTTGGCCGGAAGCACCTGGATGCTGATGACGTCGAGCTTGCTGTCGGCAAACAGGGCGCGGATGCGCTGCTGCGCGTCGTTGCCGGCTTTGGTGACGTCTTGCGCTGCCGGGTAGGCCAGGCGGGCCAGCTCTTCGCTGGCTTGCAGGCCCAGCGTCTTGAGGTCGGCGCGCCGCTCAATCAGCCCGGCAAGGCGGGCGTAGCGGGGCTCCAGATCGGCCAGGCGGCTTTGCGCGCGCTGGTGTACCGACCCCACATACAGGCCACCACCCGCAATGGGCAGCAAAATGGCCAGCACCGTGAGGGCCTGCAGCCAGGCGATGCGATTGAAGACAGACCGGATCATGGCGCGGGTTTTGAGCGGGCCGGCGTTAACGGAATGGGACTTACTGGAGCGGAACTCATTGACGCAGGACTCATTGAGACAGGATCAAGCGTGAATTCAATGGTGAAAGTTTCGCGGGGCGCGCCCAGGGGCTTGGTGGCTGGTGTGGGTGCCTTGACATCACGCAAACCAGGCGTGCTGCCAAGCTGCTTCATCAGGGCAGCCGCATTGGCGGTTTGCCCGGACAGGGTGACCTTGAGCCCCTGAATTTGCAGGCTGAGCAGCGACGTGTCGTCGGGCAAGGACTCGGTGATCAGGTCAAGCGCCTGCAAAAGCGGCACCGGCTTGCCAGCGATCAAGGCGGCGCTTGCCAACTGCTCGGTGGCACGAACCAAAGACTCGCGCAGCGCCATGACCGGGCCGGCTTTTTGCTGCAGGGCTGCCATCACTGCGTTGGCCTTGACTGAGCGAATGTAAAGCTGCGCTGTGGGTGTCACGGCCATGGCCGCCACCAGAGCCAGCGCGAGCACAGCGAGCAACACGCTGGCCCAACGCCAGGCGGCGCCTTGACGCTGGCGGGGGGCTTCGCCAAAACCCGGGAGCATGACAAAACCAGGCCCGGCGGCGCGCGGCACCCAAATTTCAGGGGCCTGGCGTTGCGGGTGAACCGCCACCATGTGCTGGTCAACCAGCTTGCGGGAGGTCAACACAAGCTGCGCGCGCAGGATATTGTTGCCGTGGGGCAAAACTTCATAGGTCCACAGCGCTTCACCCGGTGCAAAAGGGTTCAGGGCCTGGACCTCCAGCGCGAGCGCGGCGTCAAGCTCGGCAGGCAGAAGTCTGGGAAGATCAACGGCGCGGCGCAACAACAGGTTTTCTGGCAGCAGGACGGCCTCAAAACGGGCAGTTTTAGCGAGTTGCGCATCATCGAGCGGGGCGCTGCGCAGATCGCGGCAGAAGGCTTGCGCGGTTGAGGGCAACCACAGGCGCACGGGTGAAGCCGGAGACAGCCACGCAAACACCGGCCATTGGGCCATGCCACGCCAGGCGGTGCGCAGATCGCGCCAGAGGGATGACAGATCCAGGCCAAAAAACCGGGCCGGGTTCTGCATTGCGGACAAGCTGGGCGTGGTCAAAAAGACACTTTCATGCAGTCGTCATGGCGGGGGCTGGCAATGATCACAACGACGGGTTGACGGGCGCACGTTGCATGGACTGCTGCGTGCCAAGCACCCGCCATGGCAGGCCCGAGCGCGGGTCAGCACCCCAGTAAACCAACCACGCCCGTTGGGCCGCAGCACCATCGGCAAGATCTACCTGGACTTGAAGGCGCAGGCTGCGTGATGGGGCCATTTCGATATGCTCCGGTTTCAGAAAAGAGGTATCCATGACGTTAAGGTCTGCGGTGCGTCTTGCGGCCAAGCTGGCTGCGCGGGCAACATCGCCACCTGTAAGAACCTGGAGCACACCCACTGGGGCGGCCAGGGCATTGACGCGTCCACTGCCGTCCTTGAGGTCAGCTGTCACTAGGCCTGCCACTTTAACATAGAGGTCATACGTCATTTTCGGCACGCGCAGCAGGTCTTCAATGGCCTCAAAACCTTGTGTAACACCTTTTGCATTTTTGAATTGACGTGACTCTACGGTGGCCTGCGCCATGGCCTGGGCGGCATCGGCGTTCAATCCGCCCGCATGGCGGTAAAGGTCTGCCACCAGCAGCGGCGCAGCATTGTTGATGTCAATCAGCCCATTGAGCGGCTGCACCGACACCTGCGCACTGAGGCCTTCAAACTGCACCGGTATGAGCTGGATGGCGGCTCCCGGCTCTTTCTGTTGCACCTGCAGGTTTTGCAGCGCCAGCAAAATGCCGGCGTCGGCCAGCGCATTGGCGATGACGGCCTGGCGTTGCACGCCCACAGTGCGAATTTCACTGCGCACCGACTGCACAATGCCAGTGATGATGAGCGACATGGCGGCCACCAGCCACAGCACGGCGATCAAGGCAACACCGCGGCGGGCCTCTTTAGGGGTGACCATTACTTTCCACCACCCACCACGACGCGGCTGAAACTGCCGTCGCCCTGCGGCAGGGCGTGCAGCGCCAGGGTCCAGTCGGGCCAGTCGCCATTGGCATCTGACAAGCTCAAACGCACCTGCTCGGGCAGCACGTCGGCGATGGGCCAGCCGTTTTGCCAATCTTTGGGCCAGGGCTCTGCGGCTTTGCGGCTTTGCGGCGGCAGGCCCCGCGCCTGCACTTTGATCTGCTGGATGCCAGCAATGAGAATGCGGGATTCGGTTTTGGACCAGACTGGCAACGCCAGGTCGGGATTCCAGGGGGCAAAACGCAGTACCAGCCCGCGGCCTCCGGCGTTGCCTTCCAGGCCCAGGCGAAAGTAGTGCCGCCCCCCGACGTCAGGCCTGGCCGGCATGATGCCAACCCAGGTCAAGCTGTCTGGGTTGGCGACAAACGATGTCACTTTTTTGCCGGTGGCACCCGGCGCGTCAACCGTCATGGCAGAGACGCGGCCAAGGGTCTGCTGCAAAAAGCTCCGCGCCACGCGGATTTCATCCAGACGCTCCAGCCGCGCGTCAATCTTGCTCTCGGTCTGCGCCATGGTGCGCAGGGCAGAGACCAGCCCGATCATGATGACGGACAGCAAGGTCATGACCACAAGCAACTCAAGCAGGGTGAAGCCCCGCTGCGCAGGCCGGTTGAAAGTGCTCACCGGATCACCTCACCCGGCTGCAATTTTCGCTGCGGCAGCAGCGTGACCACGTCAAGCTGACCGGGGCGTGTGCCCGCTGCCCAGTAAATGGAGAGTCTGATGCTGTGCAAGGGCACCGCCTGCAGGGCAACAGTGCCGCCAGTAAAGCTGCTGGCACCGTTGTTGACGGAACCGCCATAGGGGCTGCTGCGCACCTGCCATTTGAACCCAGCGGCTTCGCCGTCTTCATTCCATCCATCGGCGCGCACGCTGCTGCGGCTGGCCAGGAGCGACTCGGCCAGCCAGGCGGCCTGCTGGTTTTGGGCGGCGTCGGTCACATTGCGGGCGCTGCCACCGGCCATTTTGTAAAGCAGCCCCAAAGAGATCGCCATGATGGCGAACGCCACCAGCAATTCCAGCAGTGAAAAGCCACGCTGTCGGGTCATGGGGCGTGCGGCTCCTGGCTGATCTGCCCAAACAGCCAGTCGACCCGTATGCGCACGCCCGCGCCCGACTGACGGACCAGTTCTATGGTGCCGCCGCTGGAGCCGCCCTCTGGCATGAAAGCAATGGTGGCAAGCTGACTGGGGTCTGCCAGCTCATTTTTGCCAACCGTGGTTTTCACTTCCAGCGAATCAGGCAAGGTTTTGAAGGGACGACCGTCAATGCCAAATTTGCGGCCAGACAGATCAACCCGGAAGCTCACAACCTGGCCAAGTGCAATGGCCTGCTGCCTGGCCTGCCTGAGGTCAACCACCATGGCGCGCACAGTGTCGCGGTATTGGCTAACGTCGCGCAGCCGGTCAAACGCGGGGGGAACCAGGGCCACCAGCAGTGCACCGATGGCCATGACCACCAGCAACTCGATCAGCGTAAAACCGCGCAGATGCCGCCCGACGGAGTTACAGCCCAGGCAGGGCCTGCTGTCAGGGCTTATTGTGGATATCGGCGTTTTCACCTTCGCCGCCTGCCGTTCCATCAGCGCCCAGAGAACTGATGTCCACGCCGCCGTTAGGTGTTGGACTGTTGAAAACATAAGGCTTGCCCCATGGGTCATTGGGCACACCGCCTTTGGTGTAAGGGCCGTTCCACCCATTGGCGGTGGCCGGTTTGGTGACCAGCGCGTCGAGGCCTTCTTTGGTGGTGGGGAAGCGGCCAACGTCGAGCTTGAACAACTCCAAAGACTTCTCAAGGTCAGCAATTTGCAAGGCGGCTGTTTTGGATTTGGCCCCGCCCAGCTGACCCAAAACGCGTGGCCCCACCAGGCTGGCCAGCAGCGTCAAAATGGCAAGAACCACCAGCAATTCGATCAATGTAAAGCCGATACTGCGCCGTTTGGAGTGCGGCGTTTTGGTAGAAGTTGGGTGCATGGAGGTGGCGAAGTTATCGGAAAAAAATTATACCGCCAGGTCATTGATGGACAGGATGCCCAGCAGGATCGACACGATGATGGTGGCGATGACCAGGCCAAGCACCAGAATGAGGATGGGCTCCAGCAAGGTGAGGCCGCGCTTGATGCCGGTTTCTACATCGCGGTTGAAAATGCGGGCGAGTTCCAGCAGCATGGGGCCCATGCGGCCGGTTTCTTCGCCCACCTTGATGAGGCTGATGGCCAGTGGCTCGAAGATGCCGCTGGCCTTGAGGGCATCGACCATTTTGCCGCCGCCTTTGACTTTGGGAACTACGCCTTCCAGCGCCTGGCGCAAATTGACGTTGCCCACGGTTTGAGTGGCGATATTCAGGGCCGACAGCAGCGGCACGCCATTGCCGAGCAAGGTGCCCAGTGAACGGGCGAACAGCGTCAGGTCGTACTTGAGCATGAGCTTGCCCGCAATGGGGAGGCGCAGGGCGCGTGCCTGCCACCACTGGCGCCCTGCTGGCGAGCCCCACCACGCGCGCAGCAGCCAGAACACCAGCAACAGGCCGAGCCCGATGATGAGCCCGTAGTCGGTGAAGGCACGCCCGACGTTCATGACGATGCGCGTGGGCGTGGGCAATGCATCGCCCATGCCTTTGAACAGCGTCTCAAACTGCGGCACCACAAACCCCAGCATGGCTATGACAGAAAGAACTGCCACCACCATCAGGATGGCCGGATAGATGGTGGCCGAGACCACGCTTTCGCGCAGCGCCCGCAGGCGTTCCAGGTGCTCGACCAGCCGCTCCAGCACGGCGCTGAGCTGGCCACCCGCTTCGCCCGAGCGGATCATGTTGACGTAAAAGTCACCGAACTGCTGCGGGTGGCGCGTGAGGGCCCGGCTCAAAGGCACGCCCCCTTTGACATCATCAAGAATGGTCTGGGTGAGGCTGACCATGGCCGGCTTGGCATTCATGCCGATCAGCACGCGCAGCGCATTGTCAAGCGCAAGCCCGGCCTTGAGCATGATGGACAGCTCGCTCGTCATGACCAGAATTTCGGCCTGGCTGATGGCGCCGGACGAGAACATGCTGCCAAAGCGCGAGGGCGGCGGTGCCTGGCTGGACGCCAGCGGCGCAAGGCCCCCTGGACCAAGCCCAGCAACAGCCCCAGCCCCGGCTTCGCTGATATGCAGTGGTGTGAGCCCCTGGGCGCGCAGCAGCTGCATCGCCTGGGCATGGCTTGCGCCATGCAGGCGGCCTTCGACGATTTGCGAGTCGGGGCGCGCTGCCCGCCAGACGAAATCAGGCATCCGTGCTGTCCTCGGTCACCCGCAGCAGCTCTTCCAGGCTGGTGACGCCATCGGCGACTTTGCGCAAGCCGTCTTCATACAAGGTGTGCATGCCCGCAGCGGTGGCTTTGGTGTGCAGCGATGCGGCGTCAAGCCCGTCCAGGATGCCCCGGCGCATGTTGTCGTCAATCACCAGCAACTCATGAATGCCACAGCGTCCGCCGTAGCCGGTCTGGCGGCACTGCTCGCAGCCCACCGCTTTGTAAAGATGCGGCGGATTCAAACCCATGCGCGCAAATCCGCTGCTGGCCCGCAACCCTGGGCCCGGCTCATAGGGCTGCCTGCAATTCCCGCACAGGCGGCGCACCAGCCGCTGCGACAGCACGCCGTTGACGGACGACGTGATGAGGTAGGGCTCAATGCCCATGTCCTGCAGGCGCACGATGGCACCCGCCGCCGTGTTGGTGTGCAAGGTTGATAGCACCAGATGGCCTGTGAGTGCCGACTGCACGGCAATTTGAGCCGTCTCGCCATCGCGCATCTCGCCGATCATGATGATGTCGGGGTCCTGGCGCAGGATGGAGCGCAACGCGCTGGCAAAGCTCAGGCCGATTTGCTGGTGCACCTGGATCTGGTTGATGCCTTCGAGCTGGTACTCGACCGGCTCTTCCACGGTGATGATCTTGTGCGCGCTGGCGTCCAGCTTGGACAGCGCCGTGTACAGCGTGGTGGTTTTGCCCGAGCCGGTAGGGCCTGTGATGAGCAAAATGCCGTGCGGGCGGGCCAGTAGCTGGTTGAAACGCTCAAGGTTCTCAGGCGCGAAGCCCATCGCTTCCAGGCTGTAGCGGACGCTTGAGCGGTCCAGCACGCGCATGACCACGCTCTCGCCATGCACGGTGGGGATGGTGGAGACGCGCAGGTCAAGTTCGCGGCCCTTGACGCGGGTTTTAATGCGCCCGTCTTGCGGCAGGCGGCGCTCGGCGATGTCAAGGTGCGCCATGAGCTTGACGCGTGAATTGACGGCGGCGCTGTGTTGGGGTGCGACCACCTCAGCCGTGTAGATGACGCCGTCCACCCGGTAGCGCACGTGCAGGCCGTCGTCAAACGGCTCCAGGTGGATGTCTGACGCGCGCAGGTCAGTCACACGCCCAATGATCTGGTTGACCATGCGGATGACCGGCGCTTCGCTGGCGAGGTCTTTGAGGTGCTCCACAAAATCGCCCGAGTCCAGCTCAAGGCCGGGCGCGTCATCGGCATCATCGACCGCGTCGTCGCTTGCGGCCAGCGCGCGGTCAATCTCAGACTCCAGCGCCACGCACGGATGCACGCGCAGGCCGGTGGCCAGCGACAGCGCCTTGAGGATGAAAGCGTCATCGGGCGTGGCCATGGCCACGGTGAGGCCGGCCTCGTCCAGCCGCAGCGGGTAAACGTGGTGGGCGCGCAGAAAGTCGCCCTGCAGTCCTTCGACGTCAGGCGCCAATGCGGGGAAGTCGTCACCCGGGACAAAATCAATGCCCAGCAACTGCGCCTGCACCTGGGCCACATCGGCTTCCGACACCAGCCCCAGATTGACCAGCACCGGCCCCAGCACCCCGCCGGTTTCCAGCCGGGCAGAGGCTGCGCGCTCAAGGTCCCGCGCAGAGAGTTTGCCGCTGGCCACCAGCAACTCGCCCAGGCGGGCCAGCTTGTCGTCAGGGTTTGTCTGGCTGGGCAGTTTTTCTGGGGCGGCGAGCATGCATCATTTTACCAAGCGTCTGCCGGGTGGATTTTGAGCGCGCTTTTTTGGCTCGCTGATTTGGCACGGGTTTTTGGCGCGGTAAGATTGCGGGCAATTCAACACACGGCATGACGGCCCAGGTTGAAAGCATTTTTACAAACCTATTTCCATGTCTTTTCTGTGTGACTTTCCCAAGCCAAGCGCATGGGCACCGTGCGCCTGTTTTCAACCGGGTGATGGTCCCACGTGACTGCGCTGATTTCAGCGATCATCGTCAACTTCAACGCCGGGCCGCTGCTGCGGGGCTGCGTTGATTCACTGCGCAACTGCCCCCTGGACGTTGAAATCATCGTGGTGGACAACGCGTCCACTGATGGCAGTCTGGACGCATTG
>JANMVO010000569.1:0-4150 GCA_031392805.1 Rhodoferax sp.
TACTGTGCGATGGCGTGTGCGATGCGGTGGTGCTGTCGCTGTTCGAGAAAATGCGCGCAGGCGGCGGCAGCCCCGAATGGCTGGCCCGCCAGCGCCGCAAGATTGAAGGCGGCGTTGCCGAGATGGCCAGGCTGGTGGGCAAGCGGCAGTGGGCTGTGGGCGAGGCTTTTAGCCTGGGCGACATTGCCGTCGGCACGGCCGTTGGGTATCTGTCAGTGCGGTTTCAGGATCTGCCCTGGCGCACGCTGCATCCCGACCTGGCCCTGTTCAGCGACCGGCTGGCGCATCGGCCATCGTTCAGGGATTCAGTGCCGGTGGCGCAGACGATTGCTGACAAGGTGGTGTAGACGCCTTTGGGGGATCGTGCTTTGTTCGGCTGGTCAAACTGAAGGGGCAGTGGCTGATCATGCGGGCCGGGCTGTTTCAGCTAGCGCCGTCGCTGGGTCCATGTGCCGGATATCCGATTGGGACGGTGTTTTAAAATGCTATATTAATAATATCTAACTATATATATTGGACGCTGGCTATAGCCACTTTTGATGTCTTAATTTGTCCAAAACCGTCATCTTGCCGAGATTTTCCTTTCCGGGATGCTTCTGCTGGCATAAGACTTGTTAATGATCGCGCCAGGAATCACGCAAGCGTGTCCAGTTGTGGTGACAGGAAGGAAATCACGGCCCACAGGATTTCCGCGCAGATAGGCGTTTCGGCCCATGGCTCCTCGCCCTAGAATCCCAGCAGAGAGGAAGGCGGCCAACAAACCGCCTTGGACCATGACAAATCAATTCTTCGAGAAGCCGATTCTTAACTCGCCTTACGGATATCCGGTCCTTCACTGGGAACTCGACAAGACAGGCCAGCCAACCCAGCAGATCATCGACAAGCGCAGGCCCGCCGAATTCATCACCCCGATTCCCAAGCCCAAGAAACAGAAAGGTTCGCAACAAGAATCCCTTCTGTTCGATGAAACGCTGTCCACGCAGGCCCAGCAATACCACTCCGCCATCATCAATTCGGTCCGAACCGAGGTCGACAAGTGGCGGGCCCTGAAAAATCCGAACGACTGGCGCGTGACGCCGGAAACCGCGCGCCTTCTGCAACACTGGCGTCATCACGAGTTCAGCGGCGTTCGTCCGTTTTTCTGCCAGGTCGAAGCGGTTGAGACGGCCATATGGCTGACCGAGGTTGCGCCGCAAATTGGCAAAGCGGGTCAGGTCTTCATGGACCACCTGGACAGCGCCATCAACGACGCCAATCCGGAGCTGATGCGCCTGGCCCTCAAGCTGGCGACAGGCGCGGGCAAGACCACCGTGATGGCGATGCTTATTGCCTGGCAAACCGTCAATGCCGTGCGTCGGCCCAATAGCAAAAAGTTCACACGCGGCCTTTTTGCTGGTGGCGCCCGGCCTGACCATCAAAGACCGCCTTCGTGTCTTGCTACGCAACGAGAGCAGCAACATCGCCCGCAATGCCGCTTATGCCGACCTGCAGCAGCAGGCCACGTTTAACCGGCAAATTGAAAACGACAAGCGTGAGGCCCAGCGCCGCGAATCTGAATTTAAAGCGCAGGATCGGCAGCAGGCCTATGAAGCCCAGCGAAGACTGGCCGTGGACCAGGCCCGCATTCGTGAACTGTGCATGCAGCAGTACCGCAAGCCCAATTGCTGAAGTGGCGCGGCACGCATTGGCGTACTAGCTGGCACGACCGACAGCCCTTCCGTTCCCGATAGCCCAGGCCACATGCTCGCGCACCAGTGCGCTGGGGTGGTCAGCGCGCGATGCCAGTGCAATGTTCACGGCGGCATCAAGACCGCCACCGCGCAGCGCGTTGCCCGCCTCAGAATCGCCACCGCGCAGCGCGTTGCCGAGGGCCACCGCCACATTGCGCAGCCAGCGTTCATGCCCGATGCGCCGGATCGGACTGCCTTCAGTGTGGCGCAAAAACTCTCCTTCACTCCAGCCGAACAGCGTCACCAGTTGCTGGCCGGTAAGGCCCGCGCGCTCGTCAAAGTCGGGCAAGGCGCTGCGCTGCGCAAACTTGTTCCACGGGCAGATGAGCTGGCAATCGTCGCAGCCGTAAATGCGGTTGCCCATCAGGGGGCGCAGCTCCAGGGGAATGGGGCCTGCGTGTTCGATGGTGAGGTACGAGATGCAGCGCCTGGCGTCAAGCTTGTGGGGCGCAATGATGGCTTGGGTTGGGCAAACGTCAATGCAGGCGCTGCAGGTGCCGCAATGCCCGGTCACGGGCTGGCTCGCAGGCAACGCAATGTCCACATAAATTTCACCCAGAAAAAACATCGAACCGGCCTCGCGATTCAGCAGCAGCGTGTGTTTGCCGCGCCAACCCTGGCCACTGCGCGCGGCCAGCTCGGCTTCGAGAACGGGCGCCGAATCGGTGAACACGCGGTGACCCATGCGTCCCACGTGCGCAGCGATTTGATCGCTGAGTTTTTGCAGGCGCTGGCGTAACACTTTGTGATAGTCGCGCCCCCTGGCATAGCTTGACACAATGCCCTCAGCGGGTCGCGTCAGGCGGTCAAATTCAAGCGCTTGCCACTCGGGCGGGGTGCCGGCGGGCAGGTAGTCCATGCGCGCGGTGATGACGCTCACCGTGCCGGGCACCAGCTCGGCCGGCCGTGCCCGCTTGAGCCCATGTGCCGCCATGTAGGCCATATCACCATGAAAGCCGTTGGCCAGCCATTGCAGCAACCCTGCCTCGGCAGAGGACAAATCAACACCCGTCACGCCAATTTGGGAGAATCCAAGCTCCTGGGCCCAGCCCTGAATTTGGGATACCAATTGACTGCTGTTGAAATCACTGTTGCTTTGAATGGGGATGTGCATGGTGCTGTACCTGCCGCTTTGCATGACGATTTGGCTGATGATTTGGCTAATGATCTGGCCGATGCACCCATTGTAAAAAGTCTGAAAAGCCTTGTCTGGCAGGACGAGGCGGCAACACGATCGTTGGCGCGGGCTGTGGCAGCTCAACCCGCCCTGCACAACGCCTTCATTGAACTTCACGGAACCCTGGGCGCTGGTAAAACCACGTTTGTGCGCCACCTGCTGCGCGCCTTGGGCGTGCAGGGGCTCATCAAAAGCCCGACCTATGCCGTGGTGGAACCCTATGAGCTGGCGCGGGTCAACCCCTTGATGACTTTGAACATCTGGCACTTCGACTTCTACCGGTTCAGCGACCCGCGTGAATGGGAAGACGCTGGCTTTCGCGACATCTTTGCCAGCCCGGGCCTGAAAATTGCCGAATGGCCCGAGAACGCGGCCAGCCACCTGCCGCGCGCCGATCTGCTGATGCACATTGACGTGCTGGCCGATGAATCACGCCAGGTGACGCTGACGGCCCAGACGGCGGTGGGTGCCAGCCTGATGCTGGCGACGATGGGAGCAGCGGTTTGAAGCGCCGCGCAGCCCTCAAGGGCGGGGCATTGGTGCTGCTGCTGGGCACGCAGCACCTGGCACGGGGTGCGACGATTCTGGCGGTGCGCGTGTGGCCCGCACCCGAGTACTCGCGCGTAACGATCGAGTCTGACGGACAGCTCAAGGCGAAGCAGTTTTTCATCACCACACCGCCCCGGCTGGCGGTGGACATCGAAGGCATTGACCTCAACCCGGCGTTGAAAGAACTGGTGGCCAAGGTGCGCGCCGACGACCCCAACATCGCGGGCATCCGCGTCGGGCAAAGCACGCCTGGGGTGGTGCGCCTGGTGGTCGATTTGAAGCAGCCGATGGCACCCCAGGTGTTTGCACTGACGCCGGTTGCGGCCTACCAGCACCGCCTGGTGTTCGATTTGTACCCGAGCGTGGTGGCCGACCCGCTGGCGGCGCTGATCGCTGACCGGCTTAAAGACCAGCAGCAGGCGGAAGGTGCCAAACTGGCGGCCAGTGCGGGCGTGGCCCTGTCAAAACCGGCAACACCTGGGCACGATCCGCTGGGTGAGTTGATTGCAGCGCAAGCCCAGAAAAACTTCAACGCTACTAATTCAGTAGCTACTCATGTAGATACCACAAGGGCTAGAGGCGAAAATGACCTCCAAAAACCGGAAAATCCGGTCAGTCAGGGCAAAACAGACCGCCTGATCATCATCGCCCTGGACCCCGGCCATGGCGGCGAAGACCCCGGCGCGCTAGGCCC
>JANMVO010000574.1:0-5036 GCA_031392805.1 Rhodoferax sp.
GGGCGAGACCGTAAAAATCATCCTTAAAAACAATGGCGCTGTCATGCATGAGTTCGTCATTGGCACCAAAAGTGAACTGGACGAACACGCCGCGCTGATGCTGAAGTTCCCGACCATGGAGCACAGCGAGCCCTACATGGCGCATGTGGCACCCGGCAAAACCGGGGAAATCATCTGGAACTTCAACAAAGTCGGCAACTTTGAATTTGCTTGCCTGATTGCCGGGCATTACCAGGCGGGCATGGTCGGCAAAATTTCCGTAGCCGCCAGCAAGGATGACGGTCACACATCACACAAACATTGACAAATTCGGCGCGGCGCGTGTCACCAACAATGTTAGATGCCGCGTTATTCAACTGGACCTCTCTGACTTTTTAAAAAGGATTTCATCATGAAAAAACATACCCTCATTGCCTCCGTTCTGTTCGCGACTGCCTTTTCCAGTGCGAGCGTATTAGCGCAGACTGCAACACCTGCGCCAGCAACGCCAGCCGCCACCATGGAAAAAGCGGCCATGAAAGATGCGACGCAAGGCGAAGTACGAAAAATCGACAAGGAAGCCAGGAAAATCACCTTGAAACATGGCCCCATCAAAAACCTCGACATGCCTGGCATGACGATGGTGTTTCAGGTGAAAGACGTGGCCCTGCTCGACAAATTGGTTGTAGGCGACAAGATCCTGTTCACCGCTGAGCAACAGCAAGGCGCGTTTGTGGCCACTGGCATAGAGAAGGCGGCAACAAAATGAGTGACTGGTTGCCATGCCCCTATGCCGCCACGCTGATTGGTCTGAGCACGGTGATCGCGGCGATCATCGGCTTTTGGGCAGGTCGTATGCGTGAACAGCTTGCCCTGCTTGAAATATTTCGCCCCGAAAAATGATGCTTTTCATCAGCTACGGAACAACTCTCTGACCAACTGATTTTTAACGGCAACGCAGGGCTACGGGTAAAATAATTTTTACCCGTAGACCAAGATTCAGTTGCTCATTGACGTAGCCTAGTTTGATGTCAGCGCCAACCCGATTGGCAATAGCCTGAACAATCGACAACCCCAATCCTGAACCCACTTCGTCATGCCCCAAGACTCTGTAAAAGGGGTCTAAAACTCTCTCTCGTTCTTCCTCTGAAATGCCGGGGCCGCTGTCGTCAATCTGCAAAATCACTCCGTTCTCACTATCCTTCACCGATAGATCAATTTTGCCGCCGAATGGGGTGTAACGAATTGCGTTGTCCAACAGATTTTTAACGATTATTTTGATATCCATTTCATGGATAACCAGCTTTATTTCTTCTGCACCCACAACACCCACATCAATTTCTTTAGTCTCTGCAAGCGGCACCAAGTCTTCAAGTACCTGGCGAAAAACCCGTTGCACCGAAATACAAGTAGCATCAGTACTCGTTTCCTGTTGTGCACGGGCCAGGGCAAGCAGCTGATCCAGGAGCATCCGAGCCCTTTGAAGTCCACTTTTCAGCGTGACCAATCGCTCTCTGGCCTGAGCCGACATATCCGAAGCCTCAAGCCGTTCGGCCTGCAAGGACAAGGCAGTAAGCGGCGAGCGCAATTCATGGGCCGCATCAGCCACAAACCGCCGCTGCACAGCTACTGACCGCGAAACCCGTTCCAATAGACGATTAATCGCCACCAGAAAGGGGCGAATCTCGGTTGGTACATGTGCAACACTGAGTTCTCCTGCGTCTTGATCAGTTCGGCCATCTATGTCACGTACGAGTTGTTTCAATGGCTTGAACACTTGGCGAATCAGCATTCCTACGAGCAGCAATAAAACCGGAATCAAAATGGCAAGCGGCATGAGGGTTCTCAGTGCACTCTCACGGGCAATCTCATCGCGCAGCTTCGTTTGTTGGCCCACAACTATTCGTGCGCCGGAATTCAACGTTTTTACAAATAGGCGCCACTCCTCAAGATTTACAATAAGGGTTTGAAGGCCCTCAGGCAAATCTGCCCGGAGCGGCATTTCACCCGGTTGTGAATGAGGCTCTTTAACTCCTACCGGCAACAAGGTCTGAAGAATGACACGCGATTCCGGATCACCATCAGAATTGTGTTTTTGAGTTTCTGTCTGCGTAGCGGGTAAGGAGTGACTGTTTACCAAAGTGGCCATCTGACGCAGTTGGTCGTCTTGCAGTTCGTTCGCCTCCTGAAACGCAGCGCCGAACGAAAATAGGCCAGCGGCCAGTGCTATTCCCAGAATCGCAAGCAGCAGACCTGCAGAAAGTTTGAATTGAAGCGACTGCGTCACTTTGGTTTGGAAACCATCCATCCCACCCCCCTGACGTTTTTGATGGCATCGCTTCCGAGTTTTCTGCGAAGTGCATGAATTAGAAATTCAACAGCATTACTTTCGACCTCTTCGTTCCAGCCGTAGATCCGATCCTCAAGCTCTGGTCGCGAAAGAATGGCGCCTGGGCGGACCATCAAGGCATGGAGCAGGGAGAACTCCCGTGACGAAAGCCGTGTGGTCTGCCCGCCCAACATGACTTCTCGTGTCGCGGGGTCAAGTGACAGGCTGCCATTGGTCAACACAGGCCCGGCAACGCCTGCCTTGCGCCTGACCACTGCTCGCATTCGTGCCAATAGTTCAGCCATCTCAAAAGGCTTGAGTACATAGTCATCGGCACCAGAATCAAGGCCTCGGATACGGTCTTCAAGGGCATCGCGGGCGGTGATGACCAGTAGCGGAACAGGATTGTTTTTGGCGCGAACGGTACGCAGCACCTCAAAGCCATCTTTCTTTGGCAAACCCAAGTCAAGCAGCACGATGCCATAGGGCTGAGTCTCAAGTGTTGTCAGTGCCGCTTGGCCATCACGCACCCAATCCACCCCGTAGCTGGCGTCTTTCAACGCCAGGCTGACGGCTTCACCGATCATTCGGTCATCTTCAACTAAGAGAACTCTCATCGGTTTGCATTAGATCATCACAAAAATATGAGCCAAAAATCAGTTTTTCCCGCTGACCTGATCCATCGTTTTTAACAGTTCGGCCAGCGTTTGTTTGCAGTCCGCCGCGTTTGGCGAGCTTACACGCAGTGATTTCAGGGCACGGTCAATTGCTTTGTCAATAAGATGCCAGTCAGCCGCCGCGCGAGGCTTGAGCCCCGCCTCTGCCGAATCCCAGGACAATTCCAAGTCTCTTATCCGAGTTTTGGCTTTTGTCAGGTCGCCCTTGTCAACGATGGATGCAACATCAACAGCAATCGACTTAAAGGCGGAAATGTCGCCAATTTTGGAGGGCGATGCTGCCTGCGCATTGTCGACCGCGCCGATAACGGAAGGCACCACGTATCCGCCACCAAGGACTGCCAGGGCCAGAATCAAACCAGAAAAAGGGCGGGGTATAGAACTAGATTTCATGGATTTTCTCTTTTACAAAAAGTGGCCAACTACTGGTCAGCCGGGTTATTGCAGTGAACAGTCACTGCGACTTACTTACATTTCTTTGGGCAACACAAACAAGTCCCACAATGACGGCAAGGAAAATTGCGCTCGTCGTCGCAGCCCCCAGTCCTAACCCGCCGTAGGTTTTCGCCTGAGTCAGCAAGTCGCCCAAAGCTGCACCGAGCGGTCTGGTGAGGATGTACCCAATCCAAAACGCCAGTACTGCATTGGCCCCAAAATAAAATGCGGCAGTCGTGACCGCGATCAATACGCCGAAGGCGATTACGCCGACCTGGAAGCCCAATCCCAGCGCTTCCGTGGCAAGATCGCCCGATGCAGTGCCGAGAGCAAAGGTGCACAGGATTGCTGCCCAGTAAAAAAGCTCCCGCCTTAGGGTAAAAACAGTATGGATGGACAGCGTTCGTTCACTTTGGTACCAAACCGCAAAAATAGCAGCTAGCGTTGTCGCAAAAACCGCTGTGCTGATGTACAGGCTCAGGCCAAGCCCATCGGTTAGTGCATCTGTAATTTGGGTCCCGACCACGCTCACTAGCACAACCGTCAACCAGTAGATCCAAGGGGTGTACCGCCTGGAACGCAATTGCCAAAATAATGCGGTTGCCAGCAGCGCGGCCATGGCTACGCCTGTGACGGTTTTACCCAGCCCAGCGTTCACGGCGAGGAAGTCAGCGCCAGTTTCGCCCACCGTTGTTGACATGATTTTGACAATCCAGAATCCCAAAGTGACTTCTGGTACTTTGTTCAACAGGTGCGTTGTGCTTTTACTCAAAATAATGTTCATGGTCTTACAGCTTGGAAAAGTTGAATGGAGTGAATGTGCAGAACCTACTGTGGCTGGCAATACTTAGGACAAAATTAGGGCGGACGCAGTGCTTCATTCGCGCACCCATCCCCATCGAATAAGCGGCGCAAAAACTCGACGGTAAATTGCGGTCGTCCAGGTGAAAGCGGGGTCAACAATCCATTTTTCTTCGCGAAAGCACAGCCATGCACTGATGCCAGCAACCAACGCGGCGCCCAGCATGTCTAGAAGAAAGTGGACTCCAAGGTAGATCCGAGCCCAGGCCATCGGCAATCCCAGCAATGCAAAAATACACCTGCGAAACGTGGGCACTGGTGCATTAAAAAACTGAATGCAACAGCCCAAAGCAGGGTCAGATGGTCGCTTGGGAATGAGGAGTCCGCCACATGCGGAATCAAGGTGTTGCCAAGGCCGATCATGAACGGGCGCGGATGCTGCCACACCGTCCAATCGCTTGGGCAAGAAGCAGGCCCGCAAAGCCAGAAGCGGTCGCCTCCAGCATCAACTTGCGGGTGGAGTCGCTGCCGCGCAGCCAGCCGATTGCAAGTGCCAACGGTAGCAGCCAGATGGCGCAATCGGCCAACAGCTTTGCGATGGTCAACAAAACAGCACTGGGGTGGTCGGAAACGTTGATCCAAAGAAAAAGCGCTTCGTTAAGTTCTCTCATGAGCTGGACAGTGCTAAGTTCTCGCCGCGATTCAGTCGATTTCTTTGATCAACCGCAGGTTTGACAATTCCGTTGCCAAGTCAATCCAACGCTCCATCAGGAGCTTCATGCGCTGGTAGTTCTTGAGTTGCTTGCGTACCGCAG
>JANMVO010000576.1:0-3074 GCA_031392805.1 Rhodoferax sp.
GATGGGTCAACGGGGAAAATGCCAACAGCGCCAACAGCGCCAACAGCGCCAACAAAGCCAACAAAGCCAACAAAGCCTGCACTTTGCCGACACAACTGATCCGGTCAAACGCTGGGACTACGCAGTCCTGGTGAGCCATGCTGACTATGAACTCCAAGCTATTGGTCAGCTATAAGTTCTCAGCAGAAAGTCATTCGGTATTCAGAACCAAATCCGTTCAGGATTTTGTCCACGTCTTCTTCAAGCGTCTTGGCCGTTCTGGCCTTGAACTCCATCCACTGATACTTCATCTTGTGCCAGAGCTTCTCAATACGGTTGAGCTCCGGGCTGTAGGGTGGCAAAAAGTGTAGCGTGAGCCCCTTTTCCTTCAGGCTATCAAGCAAAGGCTCGATAGCCTTTGCTTTGTGAATGGAGGCGTTGTCAAGGATGACAGTCAGCGGCTTGCCGACGCTGCTCAAGAGATTTTCGAGGAACGCTCCGAATAAGGGTGCGGTGGTGGTGTGCCATAACTTGGTCGAGAACAATCCGCCGGTGGACAGCAGCGCAGCCAGCACGTTCAGGCGCTTGCCGCGCACAGCCGGGATGGCGTGAACCTCGCCTTGCGGGGTCCAGGCGCTGCGATTGGGCTGGGCGTGCGCAAAGCCCGACTCGTCCACGTAGGCGAGCACTATCTCGCCGCGCTGGGACTGCTCAACCAGCTCACCTATGACTGCCTGGGCAGCACGGAACTCGGTCTCGTTGCGCTTTTTTTAAGTTGTGACGCGTACGCTTCCAAAGAAACCCGCCGTCTGCCAAAGCGCTTCGCACTACCCACACCGACACCTGCACTCCGTGCTCCGCGGCCAGGCGGCTTTGCAGCTCTGGTGCGGTATGCGCCCCTTCTCGGGCCCAGCCGCACACGGCTTGGGCAAGGGCCACGGATAGCTGAGGAGGGGCGCCACAGCGTGGCAGGTCCCGCAGCCCCTCAAAGCCCCGCGCCAGCCAGGCGTCACGGTGATTCGCCACCGTGTCCGGATGGACCTTGTGCAGAGCCGAGACTTTACTGGGGGACAGCCCTTTATCCAGCAAAAGTACCGTTTGCGCACGCCGGCGTTCTTGCCAATCTCTGCCCCGCTCAACCAGCGTTTCAAGCTGTTGTCGTTCTTCGACTGTCAGGGTCAAGGTTTTAGCTTTGCGGGGCATGTGTCGTCCAGAAGTTTTAGATGACACTTATAGGCCGAAAGAGTTAGTCAGGAGAGCTTACCGGGATCGGGCCGATTGCGAGAACGGCTTGTGAATGAGTTGAAGAACCAGTGGGGCGGCTACACGACCCAGGATCTGGAGCGCTGCAACCTCTCGGCGCGGGCGGTGGCCCTGATTTACAACTGGTGGAGCTGGTATGTGCGACTGGCGCATCCGAAGACGCGCCCTGGAGGCCATCACGTCGCGCCCTTTGCAGCTGTCCGGGGTGGCGCGTTTGACCCAGCACGCCGGTCAGTCAAGGCTGTTGCTGACATTGACCCATGCAGCAGGAGACCAGATCAAGGCCATGGTTGCCAATGTACGCAAAGGCTTGGACGTCATTCTTACAACTGCGCCTCAGTTGACGAAGCCTGAACGGTGGAAGGCCCTTGTATGCTACATCGTTGAGAAAATCATCGCCGCATCGCCGAAAAATCACCCGCAGCCTGCGCGAATGCCTTCGACTGCGCAGCAACCAATCATTGCGGCGACGGGGTAACTGAGGAATCTAGGATGAATTAAAAACTTTTGGCCCGAAAAACAATGAAAACAAGCGTGACATGCTACTAAAATAATAGCCAATAATCTATCGCCAAAAGCTTATTCGCCATGCCCGGTGGCACCGAACGGCCAAAAAATGGAAGCAAAAAACCCGCCGATGTTGCCATCTGGCGGGCCTTTTAAAAACGCGGTGCGGGTTTAACGCTGGGTCATGGGCTTGACGTCACGCGGCACGGAGCCGGTGAACAGCTGGCGTGGACGGCCAATCTTGTACTCGGGGTCACCAATCATTTCATTGAGCTGGGCCATCCAGCCTACATTGCGCGCCAGTGCAAAGATGGCGGTGAACAGTGGCACCGGAATGCCAATGGCGCGCTGCACGATGCCGGAGTAGAAGTCCACGTTGGGATAGAGCTTGCGGGAGACAAAGTAGTCGTCTTCCAATGCAATCTTTTCCAGCGCCATGGCCAGCTTGAACAGAGGGTCATTTTCCAGGCCCATCTCGTGCAGCACTTCCTTGCAGGTTTCCTGCATCAGCTTGGCGCGCGGGTCGTAATTTTTGTAGACGCGGTGACCGAAACCCATCAGCTTGACGCCGGAATTCTTGTCCTTGACCTGCTTGATGAATTCACCGATTTTCTCGACACCGCCGTTTTTCTGGATATCTCCCAGCATGTTCAGCGCAGCTTCGTTGGCGCCGCCGTGGGCCGGTCCCCAGAGGCAGGCCACACCGGCTGCGATAGCCGCAAACGGATTCGTGCCGGATGACCCGCAGAGGCGAACCGTCGATGTCGATGCATTTTGCTCATGATCCGCATGCAGAATGAAAATCCTGTCCAGCGCGCGCTCGAGCACCGGGTTGACGGTGTATTCCTCGCACGGTGTGGCAAACATCATATGCAGGAAGTTGCCGGCATAGCTCAGGTTGTTTCTGGGGTAGATATAGGGCTGGCCGAGGGTGTACTTGTAGGCCATGGCCACCAGCGTCGGCATCTTGGCAATCAGGCGGATCGCCGAAATTTCTCGGTGTTGCGGGTTGGTGATGTCGGTGCTGTCATGGTAGAAGGCCGACAGGGCGCCGACCAGGCCGGTCATGATGGCCATCGGGTGCGCGTCACGGCGGAAGCCGCGCAGGAAAAACTGCATCTGTTCGTTGACCATGGTGTGGTTGGACACGCGGTGCACGAAATCCTTTTTCTGGCTGTCGTTCGGCAGCTCACCATAGAGCAGCAGGTGACAGGTTTCCATGTAATCGCAGCCGGTGGCCAACTGCTCGATCGGGTAGCCGCGGTATAACAACTCGCCCTTGTCACCGTCAATATAGGTGATGGCCGACTGGCATGAAGCAGTTG
>JANMVO010000357.1:0-5438 GCA_031392805.1 Rhodoferax sp.
GAGGGACAGTTCCACAAAATGGTTCGCGAGCTGACGGATGGGGTGGGCGTTGACGCCGTCATCGAGATCGCAGGCAAACCGACGTTCGCTTCGAGCCTGCGCTCGCTCGCCGCCGGCGGCCGGCTGGTGGCGGTGGGCAATATTCAACCGGGTTCCGTGCAGCTTAACCCGGCCCTGCCGATCCTGAAGGAAATTGAGGTGGTTGGCAGCGGGCACGCCCTGGTCTCCGATTTGCGCCGCGTCGTCGATCTCGTGGCACGCGGGCTGGTGCGGCCCCGGATTGCCGAAAGGCTACCGGTGCGCGACGCCGCGCAGGCGCATGCATTGCTCGGTGCGCACACCGTTTCGGGCCGCGTCGTGTTGACGCATGGATGAGCGCGTGATCATGCCGCCAAAAAAAAGAAAATAACCTACGCGATGGCTGATGGGCAAATTCAGACTTGGAAAATCACACACACCATGGGGAGCCAATGAACAACTCTAAACCAGAACCAGAATCAGCACCCGCACTGCGGCCGGCGCCCGCGTGGGCGCACGCAACGGGTGCAGTGAATCTGCGAGTCGTTGCGGACCGTCCGCGCTCGACGCCACTGGATCCGCATCAGGCAATTCAGGAGGTGATTCACCGGTACTGCTGGGCCTTTGACGAACGTCGGGCTGACGTGTTGCTCGAGTGCTTTACCGAAGATGCGGTCTGGGAAGCCAGCGTGATGGGTGAAACGCGGGTTGGTCCGTTCATCGGTCAGGCGGCGGTTCAGGAGTGGCTTACGCGTTTTTGGAAGCACCAGCGCGACCAGCGACGGCACCTCGTCCTCAACTTCATTGTCGAGGCGCAGACCGAAGACCAGGCCACGGCGCTCGCTTACGTGCTGCTGCTGGGGTCCAGCGATGCCGAATCACGCATGGAGACCACCGGGTTTTACCGCTTGAACTACCGATGTGGCGCCGACGGCTGGCGGATCAGCGCGATGTTTGGCGGTTTCGACTCGCCGTATTGGAAGATCGAGGTGAGTGACATGTCGCCGCGGGTCCGAGCGCTTTTCGGAATTTTGGAGCCACCTCAATCCGGCCAGGCCGGTGCCAGTTGACACCAACCCTTGGCCCGGCGGGTCGCGGTCGGTCATCTTCAAACGGATGCCGTGCAGATCAGATCAGATCAGCTCAGCTCAACTCGACTCGACTCAACCCAGCCCAGCCGATCCGATCCGGTGACCCGCTTGCCTGATGCATCGACGGCGTGAGCCTGGATGACGCGTTTTGCCAGATCGGCATTAACGCGTGTCATCTTGTCTCATGGGACCTCTCCTTTTAAAGGTTTCAGATCGAATGCGACAACCCAATCTTGGCACTTGATGCCGACGCCTGAAAGTGGGAAGTCCCTTCGTACCCGTTAGGCCTCGCTGTCTGTGCCGCCTTGCACACTCATAGTTTTCTCGGCAAACCGGCCAGTAACATACTTGTGCAAAACGCTTGCGATTAGCGTTTGATATGGCATGCCCTCTTGCAACGCCTTCGCTTGAATGTCTCGAAGATCACCTGCGGACAAACGTATATTTATTCTTTGATCTTTGATGGCTGTCGCCCGTGCAGCGTCTCGCATGCTCTCCAATTCGGCTTTTGTTGCCACCGGTAGCAGCTTTCCTGATTCGTAGGCTTCGAGCACTTCTTCTTCGTATGCATCTAGTTTCATAATATTATTCCCTGCTTGCGATGAAATCTCGTGTTGCCTTCCGGCTCGGGATGATCGTCTTGAGAAAGAAGTAGTCTTCTTCTTCCACGAATGGAACCAGATAGGCGTACCCTTCCAGCGCTACTATCATTATTTTCTGCCGTGGATATCTGATTGGATTTTGATGCGGCAAAATTTGGAGTAGATCACCAGCTTCAATGGCTACGGTAATTCGCTCGAAGGATAGGCCGCGTTCCTGCATTAGCTGTTCGTTTTTTTCAGGCTCCCAGCGAAACGGCTTCATCATATTGTGATATCAGGTAGTCTGCAACCTCTTCCTGTACTTTGTGTTCCACCCTACATTTTTGACCACTACACGGGTGCAGCAGCCATGCCTTTGTTGGGATTGATCAGGTACTTGGTCCCCGTCGCACGCAGCCCATACTTGGCAATGGCGTCCAGTTGCAGCGCTTCGGCCAGGGACAGCTCACCCGCGTAGTGGCTGGCAAAGGTGGTTTTCAGCTCCGCCGCAACCCGCGCCTTGAGCGTTTGCGCGGCTGCTGCGCCGATTTTTTGCAGAAACGGAAATATCAGCCAGCCGCCGATGCCCCAGGCCATGCCGAAGTTGCGATTGAGCTCGGTCACGCCCGTGTCCAGGCTACCGTAGAGGTAGACCTGCTTGTGGGTGGTGGAGCCATAGCGGCTGTATTCGCGGCCGTTCTGTTTGGCGCGGCGGTTGATGGCGGCTTCCATGCAGGTGAGAATCTGCCCAGCCAGCTTGCCGCCACCGGTGGCATCAAAGGCGATGGTGGCCCCGGTGGCGACCAGCGCCAGCGTGAGGTCTTCCATGAACGTGGCGGATTGGACATCGCAGACGTATTTCGCCCCCAGCGACTTGAGCAGTGCGGCCTGCTCGGGCTTGCGCACAATGTTGACCAGGCTGATGCCGTCTTTGATGCAAATCCGGTTCAGCATCTGGCCGAGGTTGGACGCCGCTGCGGTGTGCACCAGCGCTGCATGGCCTTCACGGCGCAGGGTCTCCACCATGCCCAACGCGGTCAGCGGGTTGACGAAGCAGGACGCGCCCTCAGCCGCCGTGGCACCTTGCGGCAACAGCAGGCACTGATCGGCCTTGACGCAGCGGTATTGGCTGTACATGGCACCGCCCAGCAGCGCCACGGTTTTGCCCAACAAGGCTTGCGCGGCGTCTGACGGGCCTGCCGCAACCACCACGCCGGCGCCCTCGTTGCCAACCGGCATCGACTGGTCCAGCCGGCCCGCCATGCCGGGCATGGCGCGCTCAGGAATGCGGGCGGTGATGACCGGGCTGGCCGGCGTGCCGGAAGCCTTGGCCGTGCCCATGTCAGCGGCGCCAAACAGCAGCCCGATGTCAGACGGGTTGATCGGCGTGGCTTCGATTCGCACCAGCACTTCGTCCGCCACGGGGGTTGGCGTGGCGATGCTCTGCAGCGACAGTTCAAGCTCGCCGCTGGGCAAAACGCGCGAGCGAAGTTGCAGGCCGGTGGACGGCACTGGGTGAGTGGTATGGGTTGTCATCTGAGGGTCTCCTGTGAATAAAATGGATGCCAGATTGCGCTCCCCCTGATCCCGTGTTGAAGGGCGCAGACGGAACAGTGCCGCGAAACCGGAAACGCGCCTTCACTGCAGCGAAATGTTGGCGGGTTCCACGGAGCTATATATATAATAGCACACTATGCATATCGGACGCTGGCTACCGCGTGTTTAGACCATCAAAACAGGTGGAAAGCACGATTTCCACAATCTGCGCGTCATCATGTTGCCCGCCCATCTTTAAAAACTCCAGCACCGGGTCGCAGGCGCGGGCGTACAGGGTGTACAGCACGGCAATCGCAGGCAGTGTGGGGTTGAGCGCGCCAGCCGCTTGCGCCGCCTCAATCCACGCGCCCAGGGTGTCGCTCACCTCCAGCAGGCCATCCATATAGTCGGGGTTGGCGATCAGCGTGGCGCGCAGGCTGGAGTTCTGGCTGGGCAATGACGGCATCTGGCCGGCAAGTTTGACCTCCATCGTCCAGCGCGCGACGGCGCGAATGTTGTCCAGCGGCGCGGCCTTGGGCGCAGCCATCGACGGCAGGGTTTTGATGAACGCCTGGGCGCGCTGCATCACGCGCACCATGGCGGCGGCGGCCAGGTCTTCTTTGCTGGCAAAGTGCTTGTACAGGCTGGCCTTGGCAATGCCGACGCTGGCGGCCACTTCGTCCACCGTCATGGCCTCAAACCCTTTTTCGGCCAGCAGGCGGTTCACGGTCTCGATAATGGCGTCTTCACGCGCCTTGAGCATTTGCTGCTTGAATGAGACTTTGACGGCATTGCTGGATTTCATGCCCACATTTTAGTCAGTGATGTCAAAATACAGTGGCTTCGGCTGTTTTATTACCACTTCGTATAAAAATCATTGCGCATGAAGATCATTGTTTTGGGCGCAGGCATCATTGGCGTGAGCACGGCGTGGCACTTGCTGGAGCACGGCCACGAGGTCACGGTGCTTGAGCGCCAAGGCAACGCCGCCATGGAAACCAGTTTTGCCAACGCCGGGCAAATCTCGGTGAGCTACTGCGAGCCCTGGGCCAACCGCGATGCACCGCTGAAAGCCTTGAAGTGGCTGTTTCACGATGACGCGCCGCTGCTGTTCCGCCCTAAATTTCCATTGGGTGAAGGATGGCAGCAATGGCGCTGGTGCCTGCAGTTTCTGGCGCAATGCAACGACGCCGCCTTTGAGCGCAACCTGCAGCAATTGGTGGCGCTGGGTGCCTACAGCCACCGCGCCTTGAAAGACGTGGTGCGCGCCACCGGCATCCGCTTCCAGCGGCTTGAGCGCGGCATTGCCCACTTTTTCACCGACCAGGAATCCCTGGATGCGGCAGGCGTGTCGGCAGCGCTGATGCGCCAATACGGCGTGGCGCGCCAGATTGTCAGCCGCGATGAACTGCTGCTGATCGAACCAGCCTTGAAACCGTTTGGCCATCGCATTGTGGGTGCCACCTTCACCGCCAGTGACGAGAGCGGCGACGCCCGCATGTTCACCCAGGCATTGGCCAACCGCTGCATCGCACGGGGGGCCAGGTTTTTGTATCACCACGACATTGTGCGCCTGGAAAAAACCGGTGATGCTATTATGTCAATAGCTGCTCGCGAATATTCTACAAGGGCTAGCGGCACAAATGGCCCCGAAAATCTGTTGCATCTGAAAGCTGACGCGTATGTGGCGGCTTGCGGCTCGCACACCGCGCCGCTGCTGCGCACGGTGGGTGTGGATCTGCCCATCTACCCTGGCAAAGGCTACAGCGCCAGCTTCAAAATCAAGCGCCCCGAGTTGGCACCCCTGGTGTCCATCATTGATGATGAGAAGAAGATTGCCATGACGCGCCTGGGCGGCCTGCTGCGTGTGGCCGGCACAATCGAGGTCGGCGGCTATGACCTGTCGCTCGACACGCCGCTGGCCCAAGCGCGTTGCCAGATGCTGGCCAGCCGCATAGAGCAAGTGCTGCCCGGTGTGTGCGACACCCGTTCAAGTGCCCAGGGCGGCCAGCCCAATTACTGGGCCGGCCTGCGCCCGGCCACGCCCACCAACATTCCCTACATTGGCAAGACGAAAGTGGGCAAGCTCTGGGTCAACGCCGGCCACGGCACACTGGGCTGGACCCATGGCGCGGGCTCGGGCAAGGCGCTGGCCGAACTGATCAGCGGCGAACAGCCCGCCCTGGCGTTCGGGTTTTATGGCTTCGGTTGA
>JANMVO010000633.1:0-1984 GCA_031392805.1 Rhodoferax sp.
CTGAGTTGGCAATTCTCATTTTGCAATTCTCATATTGAGGCGGTGATGCGCCTTCGCAAAACCAATAGCAGTGCCATACTGTTCCTCGCGGTCTGGGCTGCGAATGAAGCGGTGCCGGCGCAGGAGCTTTCAATGCAGAAAATCATCGTGTCGGCCTTGCTTGTAGGGTGTTCAGCTCTGCCATGCGGCGTGGCGTACGCAGCGCAGGACGGCTGGGCCAATGACCTCACCCGCATCGCCAAACAGGACTGGACTGCCGCCCGCGCCGCCCATCTGCTGGAGCGCGCCGGCTTTGGCGGCACGGCCGAGGATATCGCGCGCTACACCGCCCTGGGGCCAGAGGCGGCGGTGAAAGCGCTGGTGGATGTCTCGGGCTCGACCCAAATGAATGCCAACCGCCATCTCCAGCCGTTTGATGAATCCGACATTCACGATGCTGGCCTGGAGCCGTTTCCCGCCAGCCGCCCCGCCGCAACGAACCAGGCCAAGGCCACCGGCGAGGCGCTGGGCATCAAGGTCAAACCCACGGGCAACCGCCGCATGCAGCCGGTGGTGGACAAGTTTTTTTACTGGCTGCGCGCCAGCCGCCTGGAGACGGATCGCCTGGCCTATTGGTGGGCCAACCGCATGCTGACCACGGCCACGCCATTGCAGGAAAAGATGGCACTGTTCTGGCACGGGCACTTTGCGAACAACGAAGAGAAAGTGCGCGACTACCGCAAGATGAAGCGCCAGCTGGAGCTGTTTCAGGCCAAGGGCACGGGCAACTTCCGAGAGCTGCTGATTGGCGCCGCGCAAGACCCGGCGATGCTGGCTTTTCTGGATGCGGGCGTCAACGTCAAGGGCGCGCCCAATGAGAACTTTGCCCGCGAGATCATGGAGCTGTTCACGATGGGCGTGGCCAACAATGGCGTGGCAAATTACAGCGAGACCGACATTCGCGAAGCGGCGCGCGCCTTTACCGGCTGGAATTACCAGAATTTGTCGTTCAAGGAAAACGTGGACAAGCATGACGGTGGCGTCAAAAAAATCCTCGGCCACAGCGGCAACCTGGATGGCGTGCAGGTGATTGACCTGATCCTGGCGCAGCCGGTCACCGCAGAATTCATCGCCGCCAAAATTTACCGTTACTTGGTGCGTGAGGATCTTTCCGATGCCACCCGTAAGCAGCTTGGCGCGGAGCTGCGCAACAACCGCTATGAACTCGCACCGCTGCTGAAGAAAATCCTGCTGTCCAAAGATTTTTACAGCGCGCCCTCCATGGCCACCCACATCAAAAGCCCGGTGGAACTGGCCGTATCGACCTACAAGAAACTGGGCTTGAAAGAAGTGCCGGGCGTGCCCGATTTCAACGACGCCACCAACGCGCTGGGCCAGCGCCTGTTCCACCCGCCCACTGTTGCCGGCTGGGCGCAGGGCAAAACCTGGATCACGCCGGGCCTGCTGCTGGAGCGCGGCAACTTTGCGCGGGATCTGCTGTTTCCCAACATCAATTTTCTGCCGCCAGACCGCTACAACGACGATGAGACCATCCGCATTGTCAGCAACAAAATTGCCCAGGGCCAGGACATCAGCACCGCCACCAAGCCCGAGGGCAAGGGCATGGGCGGCGGGGGCGAGGCGATGCAGTCCATGTCCACCGCCATGGCCGACCGCGACGAAGATTTCAACACCCGCTATGCCAGTTACCGTGGCTGGCAACTGGCTACTGAAAAAGTGAAACCGATTCCCCGCCGCCCGGCTCAGCTTGATCTGGCGGGCCTGGTGCGCTCTCAAAAACTGGCGAACACGGCGCAGGTGGTGGACTATCTGCTGGCGCGTTTCATTCCGTTGGCGGTTGAAGGCGCGGATCGCGCGCGGCTGGTTGATTTTCTGAAAAACGAGCTGGGCACGGATGACGTGCAGCAGGCGCAGTCGTACCTTGAAGAGCCGTTGCGCCTGTTGCTGCACCTGATCATGAGTTTGCCTGAGTACCAACTGGGTT